>JACCVG010000101.1 GCA_013698335.1 Thermoleophilaceae bacterium | reverse complement strand
GGTGACGACGGGCAGCTCTACGCGGTCAATCCGGAGGCCGGCTTCTTCGGCGTCGCGCCGGGGACCGGCGAGAAGACCAACCCCAATGCGATGGCGACGATCGAGCGCAACTCGATCTTCACCAACTGCGCCAAGACCGACGATGGCGACGTCTGGTGGGAGGGGATGACCGGGGAGACCCCGGAACACCTGATCGACTGGCACGGCAACGACTGGTCGCCCGGCGCGGAGAAGCCGGCTGCCCACCCGAACGCGCGCTTCAGCACGCCCGCCTCGCAGTGTCCGACGATCGCGCCCGAGTGGGAGGACCCGGCCGGGGTTCCGATCTCGGCGTTCCTCTTCGGCGGCCGCCGCTCGACGGTCGTGCCGCTCGTCAGCGAGGCCTTCGATTGGGAGCACGGTGTCTTCCTCGGGGCGACGATGTCATCCGAGATGACGGCTGCCGCGGCCGGAACCGTCGGCCAGCTGCGCTTCGACCCGATGGCGATGCTGCCGTTCTGCGGGATCAACATGGCCGACTACTTCGCCCACTGGCTGAAGGTCGGCGAGCGCGACGGAGCGGAGCTTCCGCGGATCTTCTACGTCAACTGGTTCCGCAAGGACGAGGACGGTAACTTCCTCTGGCCCGGCTTCGGTGAGAACAGCCGCGTGCTCGAGTGGATCTTCCGCCGGCTGGAGGGCGAGGCCGAAGCGGAGGCCTCACCGATCGGGTTGGTTCCCCGCGATGGGGACCTCAACCTGACCGGCCTCGACATCACCGCCGATGCGATGTCCGAGCTGCTGACGGTCGATCTCGATGCGCTGCGCGCCCAGCTGCCCCAGGTCCGCGAGCACCTCGAACGGTTCGGCGACGAGCTCCCCGCGCAGATCTCAGCGCAGCTGGACGCACTCGAGCAGCGGTTGGCCGACTAGGCCATCCCGTACGCCTCTGCCAGCTCGGGATCCTTCGAGGCGAGCAGTTCAGCGAGGTTCACCATCACCTTGCACTGCTTCCAGGTGGCGTCGTCCTGCATCTTGCCGTCAATCATGTGAACGCCGCGGCCGTCGGGAATCGCTTCGATCACCTTCTTGGCGAAGGCGACCTCGTCGGGATCGGGGCTGAACACCTTCTTGGCGATCCCGATCTGGACGGGGTGCAGTGACCACGCCCCGACACAACCCATCAGGAATGCCGCGCGGAACTGCGCTTCACAACCGGCCACGTCCTTGATGTCGCCGAACGGCCCGTAGAAGGGCAGGATTCCGGTCGCCGCGCAGGCGTCGACCATGCGGCCGATCGAGTAGTGCCAGAGGTCCTGCTGGGCACTCGCGCGCGGCGCCTCGGGATCGTCGGGATTCGGGTCCTCGATCACGCGGTAGCCGGGATGACCGCCGCCGACGCGGGTCGTCTTCATGCGGCGGGAGGCCGCCAGGTCGGCGGGCCCGAAGCTCATCCCCTGCATCCGCGGGCTCGCCGCGGCGATCTCCTCGAGGTTTGTCACGCCGAGCGCGGTTTCGAGGATCGCATGGACGAGGATCGGGCGGTCGAGGCCCGCCTTGGCCTCGAGCTGGGCGAGCAGGCGATCGACGTAGTGGATGTCCCACGCGCCCTCGACCTTCGGGACCATGATGACCTCGAGCTTGTCGCCGATCTCGGTCACCAGGCGGGTCAGGTCGTCGAGCACCCAGGGGCTCTCGAGGCTGTTGACGCGCGTCCAGAGGGCGGTTCCACCAAGGTCGATCTCCTTGCCGACGGTGATGAGCCCCTCGCGTGCGGCCTCCTTGTTGTCGACCGGCACCGCATCCTCGAGGTTGCCGAGCAGGATGTCGGTCTTCGCAGCGATCTCGGGAAGCTTTGCCCGCATCTTCTCGTTCGAGGCGTCGAAGAAGTGGATCATCCGCGAGGGGTTAACCGGGATCTCGAGCAGCGGCTGGGGGGCTCCGATCGCGAGCGGCTCGCCGAAGGTACGGGGGTTTCTCATGCTCCTGCCGTTTCGTCGGGTTCGGTCATTGCGAAGTACGCCATGTGAGCGCCGACGATCAACAGTAGGGAAGACAGGATCGCCTCGACCTCCCGCGGCGTGAGCCCGACATCGACGATCGTGGGCGCGGCGGCGATCACGACGATCGGCGCGCAGAGCAGGGCGGCGAACAGGCGCAGGAGCGTTGAGCCGCGCGTCCGGACGCCGGGCGTGGTGAAGAACAGCACGCACTCGAACAGGCCAACCAGGCCCATCACCCCGAACCCGACCCGCCAGAGAAGGGCGACCTCCGGGTTGACGAGCGCGGTGACGCCCATTACCCCCGGGATCAGCAGGAACAGGGTGACGCCGTAGAGGTGCCGGCGGCGTGTGCGGTCGCCCCCGCCGCGACCGTACTTGAGCTGGGCGACGACCCACCATAGGCCGAGCAGCACGAACGACGCCTGTGAGAGGGCCGTGTAGAAGGGGTCGAGCGAGTGAGGGTCGGGGGGCGCTCCCATCGAGCCAGTATCCCGTACACTGCCGCGCCGTGACCGACCATCAGCTGGATACCGACCAGGCGACCCGCGAGGCGAGCGGCGCGCACAACTACGGCCGCTACCTCGAGGAGTTCGAGGTCGGCGCGACCTACAAGCACTGGCCTGCCAAGACCGTGACCGAGGCCGACGACCATCTGTTCTGCCTGATCACGATGAACCACCACCCGCTGCACATCAACGACGTCTACGCCGCTCAATCGCAGCAGGGTCGCAACGTCGTCGTCGGGCCGCTGGTCTACTCGCTCGCCCTCGGGATGTCGGTCTCCGATGTCTCGGGCAAGGCGATCGCCAACCTCGCGACCGACGAGTTGGCCCATCCGGCACCCGTCTTCCACGGCGACACCCTGTTCTGCGAGTCCGAGGTGCTGGAGGTCACGGAGTCGAAGTCAAAGCCCGATCGCGGTGTCGTCAGGGTCAGGACCGACGTTTACAAGCAGGACGGGACACTCGTCGCGACCTTCAAGCGCACGGTGCTGATTCCAAAGCGTCCAAGCTGAGCAGTTCTCCGGCGAGCAGCTTCGCTGGAGCGTCGATCGTCAGCGCGCTGGGCCGCAGTGCCGGGGGCCGGCCATTCGTGTCGTGAGCATCCGAGGCGGCGCAGTGCACGAGCCCCGCATCGCGCAAGTCCCGGACGAACGGCTCCTCGAGCGCTCCAGCCGTAACCTGGCAGAGCACTCCGTGCTCGACCAGCTCTTCCAGCCGTGAGCGGTCCTCTCTGAACCACGGGCATCGTTCAGGATGGGCGAGTACTGGCATAAAGCCCCGGGTCTGGAGGTCGGTCAGCTGGGCATCGAGAAAGTTGAGATTCCCGAGATAGGGGCTCTCGATGAGTAGGTAGGGGCTCGAGCCGAGCGTCAGCAGCCCGAGCGTATGGTCGTCCATGTCGAGCAACCGCGTGACGGCGATCTCGGCTCCGCTCAAGACGGTCAGCGCGATCTCGGTCTCGAGGAGGCTCTCGTTGAGCTCGGCGACCGCGAGTTCGATCCCCGCGCAGTTGAGGCAGAAGCGCGAGTTAACGTGCGGGGTGGCCACGACCGTGCCGATCCCGCTCGCGACGGCGATCCGCGCCATCTCGAGACTCTGCTCGAGGTCGGCGGCGCCGTCGTCGGCGCCCGGGAGTATGTGGCAATGGATGTCGATCATCGGCGCCCTATTCCGCGGTGGCGGTCCCGATTCCTCCATCAGTGAGCGTCGTCGCCGCTCGCGGCGGGCGGACGTGACTCCTCAGCGAGCGATGTGATCGCGAGCGTCCCGCGCGACGCGGCTTCGAGCACTTCGGCGGCCTCCTCCGAGGAGCGGGCGTAGAGCTCGACGAGCATGTGGATCGCAATCCGGTCTCCCTCGTGCTTGTGGAAGCGCACGTGGGTGAAGAACTCGCGGGTGCCGTGGTCTCCAAAGGCGCCGTGGCTGAGAAAGTCGGCCGCCTCGGGGCCCGAGCAGGCCTCGACCTGGTCCTGATCCACGGTGACGGTGCACGAGGCGACCCACGGTGTGCCCGTGACCATCCGCTCCCATCGGTCCTCGATCGCGTCGATCCGATTGATCGTCCGTCCGTCCTCCTCGTAGGTCGTCAGCACCAGGTGGGGCTGGTCGTGGAGGCAGTCCAGGCACTGGACGACCGCCTCACGGACCTCGTCGACCGGAGTAATGACCTCGCCGCTGTCGGGCTCGACCTTGAGGATGCCCTCGTAGTGGATCTGGACTTCGAGGTTGCTCGACCAGCAGCGGTAGCAGCGCAGCCAGCTCGCTCCGGCGCTTGGCATGGAGGCCTCCATCGCGGCGATTATCCTTGAGCGCCGATGCGAAAGTCCCGCGCCTGTCTCCTTTGGATCCCGGTCGTCGTCTCGTTGCTCGCGTGTGGGGAGGCAGAGACGCCCCCGCAGCGCATCTCCGGCTCGCCCGCCGAGGTCGCCGACCGGGTAGCCGCCTTCGCGCGTGCGACCGCCCTGCGGGATTTCGCGCTGATCTGCGAGGACATCTACTCGGCCGCCGTTCGCCAGGCCGCCGGGGGTGCGCGCTGCCCGGATCTCCTCGAGCGAGCTACGAGCAGCGTACGCTCGCCGTCGATCGACATCAAGCAGATCGAGATCGCTGAGCAGTTTGCGCTCGTCACGGTGATCGCGCGAGCGCGCGACCAGGCGCCCGTGACCGAGACGATTCGCCTGGAGCGGGACCGCGACGATGTCTTCCGGATCGTCGGCCTGAACTAGACCCATCCCACCCCGGCCGCGCTAGTTGCGGAGCATCAGTAGGACCACCGTGATCGCGAAGGCGATCAGGCCGAACGACAGTGCCGTTCCCAGGTACGCGGCGCCCAGCGCCAGGGCAATCAGGGTCACGCCCGCGAAGGCGGCGAGGGCGATTCCGGCTTGGAGCACGACGTTCATTGCCGGCTAGCCTGACAGAGCGCTGCGATCAGCTCGTTCACGGCCGCTCCGGAGGGCTGCTCGGCGAGTAGGCGCTCGGCTCCGCGGCGTCCCCCGAGCGCACCCAGCGCACGCTCTCCGTACTCGGCCGAGAACTCGCCGATCGCCGCGGAGCGACGCGCACTCGAACGGATCGCCACCAGATCGAGGCCCGCGCGGTGGTGGTCGAGCGCTTCGATCAGTTCCTCGACGCCGCGGGCCGGTGGGAGCGAACTGACGGCCAGGACCGGCACGCGGCTCGCGCCGATCGCCGCCAGCGCTCCGGTGAGCTCCCCACGAGCTCGGAGGGCGATGTCGCCGAGATCGGCCTTGGTGACGACGAGTACGTCGGGGGCTTCCATGATCCCCGCCTTCAGGAACTGGAGGGTGTCGCCCGAGCCCGGCTGGACGACCACGACGGTCGTGTCGGCAACATCCTCGACGGCGGTCTCCGACTGGCCGACGCCGACGGTCTCGATCACGACCCGGTCGAATACGGGGGAGAGGGCGGCGACGGCTTCACCGGTCGGCGCGGCGAGGCCGCCAAGCCGCTCACCGGCCGCAGTCGATCGGATCAGGACGCCGCGGTCGGCGGGGTCGTGGTCGATCCGCGCCCGGTCGCCGAGCAACGATCCCCCGGACCGCTTCGAGGAAGGGTCGACGGCCAGTACCGCGACCGAGACACCGGCCGCTCGCCAGGCACGCAGGAGCGCCGAGAGGAGCGATGACTTGCCGGCTCCTGGAGGTCCGGTGATACCGATGACGTGCGCCGGCGCCTCGCCGCCGAGCGCGGACGGAGAGAGGGTCGCGAGCAGCCGGGCGGTTTGCTCCCGCCCCTCGGGCGATCGGTCTTCGATCAGGTTGAGGGCTGCGGGCGCCGCTCCCGCGTCACCGGCGCGCAGCCGCTCCCCGAGCTCGATCGGATCCGCGCTCACGGCGAGCGAGTCTAGACCCCACCGGGGTCCTGCGCCCGCGAGGTTCGGCCCTGCGTGCGAGGTCTCGCGCTAGCGGGCGGGCGGAGCTAGACCCTCGTTCTCGAGGGCTTCCTCGAAGGTCGCCACGCTCCCGGACTCGGCGACGATCCGCTCGATCTCTTCGCGCTCGATGATCTCGTTGCGCAGCAGCGTCGTCGCGATCCGCTCCAGCAGGGGGCGGTTTTCGACGATCAGCCTGCGAGCGCGGGCGTAAGCGCCTGCGGCGAGCTCCTCCTCCGCCTCGTCGACACGCTGCCGAGTGGTGTCGGAGACCGCGTAGTCGGAGGTCGGTATAAGCCGCGCGCCGAGCGTGCTCATGCCGTACTGGGTGACCATCGCGCGGGTGATCTCGCTGGCACGCTGGAGGTCGCTGGTCGCCCCGGTCGTGATCGCCCCGAAGACGATCTCTTCAGCGACCCGGCCCGCGAGCAGCACGACGACGTGGTCGAGCAGCTCGTCGCGCGACTTGAGGTAGCGGTCCTCCTCGGGGAGGTTCAGCGTGTAGCCGAGCGCCTGCCCACGCGGGACGATCGAGATCTTGTGAACCTTCTCGACCGACGGCAGCAGCTCCGAGCAGAGCGCATGACCAGCCTCGTGGTAGGCGACGACGCGCTTCTCGTGGTCGTTCATCAGCTTGCTCGACTGCATCCCCGCGACGACCCGCTCGAGCGCGTCGTCGAAGTCGCTCGTCAGGATCACCTCGCGCTCGGCTCGGCCGGCGAGGATCGCCGCCTCGTTGGCGATATTCGCGAGATCGGCGCCCGTCAGGCCGCTCGTATGGCGGGCGATCCGCTCGAGGTCTACCTCGACAAGTGGCTTGTTGCGGGTGTGGACCTTGAGGACCTGCTCGCGCCCGCGCAGGTCGGGCGGCGAGACGAAGATCTGACGATCGAAGCGACCCGGCCGCAGCAGCGCGGGATCGAGCTTGTCGAGCAGGTTGGAGGCGGCGATCACGATCAGGTCATCCCCGCCGCCGAAGCCGTCCATTTCGACGAGCAGTTGATTGAGGGTCTGGTCCTTCTCCCCGGAGCTGTCGCCGGTCGAGCTGCGGACCGCCCCGACGGCGTCGAGCTCGTCGATGAAGAGAATCGCGGGCGAGTGCTTGCGCGCCTCGCGGAAGAGGCGCCGGATCCGTGCGGCGCCTAGTCCGGCGAACATCTCGACGAAGGCCGACGCCGACTGGGCGAAGAACTGGGCGCCGGAC
>JACCVG010000074.1 GCA_013698335.1 Thermoleophilaceae bacterium | reverse complement strand
CCGTTCGACAAGCTCGTCGCCGGGGTCGAGGAGAGCCGCGCCGCGGCCGTGCTCAAGGCGCGGAGCTGACCTTGCAGAGCGTTGCCGCGCCAGCGGAGAACCCACTGATCGAGGGGCTCGAGCGGCTGCCGGTCCATCCGACGACCCTGACGATCTTTGGCGGAACCGGCGACCTCGCCCAGCGCAAGCTACTGCCGGCGATCTACAACCTCGCCCACGAGGGCGCGTTGCCTGAGCGGTTCAACCTGATCGGAGTCTCCCGCTCGGACAAGCCGCACGAGGACTTCCAGGCCGAGGCGACCGAGTGGATCGAGCGCTTCTCCCGCCGCAAGGTCGACCCAAAGGTGCTCGCCAAGCTGATGGAGAACGTCCGCTACATCCCGGGGACGTTCGACGATCCGGGCGTTTTCGAGGCGCTCGAGGAGACGCTCGATGCCTTCGATCGGGATGCCGGCATCGTCTTCAACCGCGTCTTCTACCTCTCGACCGCGCCTGCCTACTTCCCGGTGATCGTCAAGCAGCTCGGCGAGCGCGGGCTCGACCACCGCGAGGGGGTCGACGTGCGCGTGGTGATTGAGAAGCCGTTCGGGACCAACCTGCAGGAGGCGCTCGACCTCAACCGCGACGTGCTCAAGGTGCTCGACGAGTCTCAGGTCTACCGGATCGACCACTACCTCGGCAAGGAGACGGTCCAGAACATGCTGGCGTTCCGGTTCGCCAACGGCCTGTTCGAGCCGATCTGGAACCGCAACTTCATCGACTACGTCGAGATCACGGCCGCCGAGGACCTCGGGATCGGCTCGCGTGCCGGCTACTACGACAGCTCGGGAGCCCTGCGCGACCTCGTCCAGAATCACATGCTCCAGCTGCTGACGCTGCTCTGCATGGAACCGCCGGTCCACTTCTCGGCCGACCAGGTCCGCGACGAGAAGGTCAAGGTGCTGCACGCGATCCCCGCGCCGACGCTCGAACAGGTGCCCGACATGGCGGTGCGCGCTCAGTACCAGGCGGGGCACGCCGAGGGGCAAGAGGTGCCGGGCTACCTCTCGGAGAAGGATGTCCCGGCCGACTCGATCACGCCGAGCTTCGCCGCGCTGCGGCTAGAGGTCGACAATTGGCGCTGGGCGGGCGTGCCGATCTACATGCGGACCGGCAAGCGGCTAGCGCGCAAGGTGACCGAGATCGCGGTCACGCTCAAGCCGGTCCCGCACCTCGCGTTCGTTCAGGACGGCTCGACGACGATCCAGCCCAACCAGCTGATCCTGACCATGCAACCCAACGAGGGCGTCTCGCTGTCGCTGGCCGCCAAGATCCCGGGTACGCGGATGAGCATTCGGCCGGTGAAGATGGAGTTCCTCTACGGGACGGCCTTCATGTCCGAGTCGCCCGAGGCCTACGAGCGGTTGATCATGGACGCGATGCGCGGCGATGCGACGCTCTTCACGCGCGACGACGAGGTCGAGGCTCAGTGGCGGATCTGTGACCCGATCGTCCGCGCCTGGGAGCAGACCCCGGGTCCCGTGGCCCAGTACGAAGCGGGCTCTCAGGGCCCTGAGGAGGCCGCCGGCCTGCTCCGCGGCGGCCACCGCTGGCGGGCTATTTAGCCCATGTCCGAGGCGGTCTGGGCGGAGCAGGGCACCACACCATCGGCGATCGAGGCGACCTTGCGCGGGCTGTTGCGCGAGCGCCACGAAGAGAACGCCGACTTCGTGCCCGCGCGGGTTCTCAACCTTGTCGTCGTTGCCGACCGCGAATGGCAGGGGGAGATCCTCAACCGGCTCGAGAAGATCGAGGTCTACCACCCGTCCCGAACGATCCTCTGCAACGTCTCACCGCGCGGGTCGGGGATCGACGCGACGGTCACGATCGGTGGCGAGGACGAGACGCGGCCCGGCGGGCTGGCGCTCGGGCGCGAACGCGTTTTGGTAGACGTCGGTCCCGACATGGCGGGCCACCTCGACTCGATCGTCGATCCGCTCGTCGTGACCGATCTGGCGACCGTCGTCTGGGCGCCGCACCGACACCACGCCTCGGTCGACTCGCTGATGAAGCTCGCCCAGGTGGTGCTGCTCGATTCGGTCGAAGAGGCCTCGATCGAAGCTGGTCTCGATCGCGCGACGACGCTTTCCGAGCGAGCTTATGTGGTCGATCTGGCGTGGCTACGATCGACGCCGTGGCGAGAGCGGATCGCGGCGACATTCGACCCGCTTCAGTGGCGTGATGAGCTCGGCGCGATCAGCTCGGTGACGATCCGCCATCGGCCAGACTCCGGCGTCGCGGCGCTGCTGCTCTGCGGGTGGCTGGGCTCGCGGCTCGGCTGGACTCCCGGCCACATGATCCATCAGAACGGGACGATGCAGGGCCATGCCCAGGCACGGCGCAGTGACGTCACGCTGCGGCTCGAGCCCGACCCGACGATGAGCGCGCCCGGTCTGGCGGGGATCACGATCGAATCCGCCTCCGGGATGAAGATTTCGCTCGATCGCGGGACCGGCGGCCTTTCGGCGCGACGCACGACGCGCAAGGGGACCGAGTCGAGCTGGACCGTGCTGGGTGCCTCGCGCGGAGAGGCCGGGATCCTCGGCGAAGGCATCCGCCAGGCGCTGCTGCGCAACGCTACCTACGAGCCGGCGCTGGTCAGCGCCCGCGCGATGCTCGGCTAGCCGATGGGCGCGGCGCGGGGTTTGGTGGAGGTTGTCGACGATCCGGCCGGCGAGATCGCGCTGCGGCTCGCGGCGGCCGCCAACGCCGGTGCTCAGCTCGCCCTGACGGGCGGCTCGACGCCGCGGATCGCCTACCAACGCGCCGCCGAACTGGGCGCCGACTGGTCCTCAGCGAAGATTTGGTGGGGCGATGACCGCTGCGTTGCGCCCGACCACGAGCAGTCGAATTACGGGATGGCCAAGGCGGCACTGCTCGATCGGATCGAGGGCGAGCCGCCCAGGATCCATCGGATCGAGGGCGAGCTGGGGCCAGGGCCCGCCGCGCACAAGTACGAGGAAGCGTTGCGCGGGGCGTTCCCCGGAGCGACCGTTCCGGAGCTCGACCTGATCCTGCTGGGCCTCGGTCCGGATGCGCATTGCGCATCATTGTTCCCACGCAATCCAGAGCTCGGCGAGCAGGAGCGGTGGGCGGTGGGGGTGAATAGTCCCGGCATGGCTCCGCTCGTCCCCCGCGTGACGCTGACCCTGCCCGTGCTCAACGCGGCCCGCAACGTCGTTTTCCTG
>JACCVG010000061.1 GCA_013698335.1 Thermoleophilaceae bacterium | reverse complement strand
GGCCTGCTCGGCTCGATCCTGTTCGTTGCGGGCTTCTATCGCCTCGGGATACTCGGGGCCGTCAGCGTCGGCGGCGGCAAGACCCCGACCGAGCTCTCACGCAGCTTCGTCCATTCGCTGGTCCCGATCGGGGTCGTCTACGCGCTCGCCCACTACATCAGCCTGCTGCTGATCCAGGGCCAGGCGATGGTCTTCCTGGTCTCCAATCCGCTTGGGTCTGATGCCGACTACTTCGGGACCGCGGCCGTCGGTATCGACTACGCGATCGCCGGCCAGTCGACCTACTGGTACCTGCAGGTGGCCTTCGTCGTGCTCGGCCACGTCGGCGGCCTGGCGCTCGCGCACGACCGGGCGCTGGCGATCTACTCCGACGCCCGTCTGGCGGTCCGCTCGCAGTACTGGATGCTCGCGGTGATGCTCGGCTTCACCAGTCTGGCGCTCTGGCTGCTCGCCTCGGCGAATCAGAGCTGAGCCCGGGCCCGACGAACCGATCGGTCACCGCCGGCCGCCGGCCAGCACGAGCGCCGGGTGCGAGAATCGATCCGTGACCTCGACCTCCACCGATTCCGCCCTTCGGCAGCGCACCGAGCGCTGGGAGGCCGACTACCTCGCGCCGGAGGGGGTTCGGTCCTATCCGGCCGAGCGCGTGATCGAGGAGCAGGACTCGCCCGTGCGCACGCCGTTCCAGCGCGACCGTGATCGAATCGTTCACTCGAAGGCCTTCCGGCGGCTCAAGCACAAGACCCAGGTATTCATCTCGCCCGAGGGTGATCACTACCGGACGCGGCTGACCCACACGCTGGAGACCTGCGGGATCGCGCGGACGGTCGCCCGCGCCCTCGGACTCAACGAGGACCTGACCGAGGCGATCGGCCTCGGGCACGACCTCGGCCATCCGCCGTTCGGCCACATCGGGGAGTCCGTGCTCGACGCCTGCTCGACCGAGCGCTTCGGCGAGCGGTTCCTCCACAACCATCACTCGCTGCGTGTCGTCGAGCGACTGGAGCGCGACGGCCGCGGTTTGAACTTGACCGCCTCCGTGCGCGACGGGATCCTCAACCACACCGGGTCACTACCTCCTTCGACGCTCGAAGGCGCAATCGTCCGGCTCGTCGATCGGATCGCCTACATCAATCACGACATCGACGATGCGATTCGCGCCGGTGTAATCGCTCGACCGGATCTGCCCGAACGAGAGATCGCGATCCTCGGCGAGACGGGGTCAGGACGGATCGACACGCTTGTCGCGGACCTGGTCGAGCGCTCCGCGGCCGCCGGCGAAATCGCCCAGTCCGACGAGATCGGCGAGGCGATGCTGCGGTTGCGTAAGTTCATGTTCGACCGCGTCTACATGGGGGAGGCGGCCCAGCGGGAGAGCGCGCGGATCGCGCGGATGCTGGGCGCCCTGTTCGAGCACTTGGTCGCCGAGCCGCCCGCCGCCGTCGTCGAGGACGCGACCGAGGCCCAGCTCGTGGTCGACTACATCGCGGGGATGACCGATCGCTACGCGATCCGCTGTTTCGAGCGCCTCAGCGTCCCGCAGGGCTTCTAGCCGGGTCTGACGATGGCGCTCTACACCCAGGAATCGATCGATCGCGTCAAGCTGGCGATCGACATCGTCGAGCTGGTCGGGGCGCGGACCGAGTTGCGGCGGGTCGGGACCCGCTTCACCGGATTGTGCCCGTTCCACGACGAGCGCACGCCGTCGTTCGGGGTGAACCCCGAGCTCAGCCTCTTCCACTGCTTCGGCTGCGGTGAGTCCGGCGATGCGATCGGGTTCGTCCAGAAGACCGAGGGGCTCGATTTCCGCGAGTCGATCGAGCTGCTCGCCGATCGGTACGGGATCGAGCTCAAGCTCGAGAACGAGGACCCGGCCGAGGAAGAGCGCCGGCGCCACCGTGCGCGTCTGATGACACTGCTCGACCGGGCTGCCGAGTACTACAGCCGCTACCTATGGGATTCCGATGAGGCGGCCCGCGCCCGGGCCTATCTCTCCGAGCGCGGACTCTCCGACGACGTACTGCGCGCCTACCGGGTCGGCTTCTCGCCTTCAGCCTGGGACAAGCTGACGGGCGGCGCCCGCCGCGATGGCTACTCCGAGCAGGAACTGGTGGCCGCAGGTCTCGGGAAGAGCGGTCGGCAGGGCGGCTTCGGGGACGGCTTCCGCGGGCGGATCATGTTCCCGCTCGCCGATCCACGGGGACGCGTGCTCGGTTTCGGCGCACGGATGCTGGACGAAGGGCGCGGCCCGAAGTACCTCAATACCTCGCAGAACGAGATCTACCACAAGGGTCGCCAGCTGTTCGGACTGCACCTGGCGCGCGGCCCCGCAGCCAAAGAGGCGCGGATCGTCGTCGTAGAGGGCTACACCGATGTCCTCGCCCTCCATCAGGCAGGCCTCGAGGGCTGCGTGGCGATCATGGGGACCTCACTGACCGAGGAGCAGATGGCCGAGCTCGCGCGCGCCGCGAACCGGATCTACCTGGCGCTCGACGCCGACAAGGCGGGCCAGAACGCCATGTTACGCGCCGCGCGGATGGCGGGCAGCCGTGACGTCGAGCTGCGCGTCGTCACGATGCCCGAGGGCCGCGATCCCGCCGAGATCATCGCCGCCGACGGTCGCGAGGTATTCGACGGACTGCTGGCCGATGCCCTGAGCGTCCCGGAGTTCGAGGTCCGGCGGGTCCTTGCGACCGCCGACCTTTCGACCGCTCGGGGCCGAGATCACGCGCTCGAGCTCGCCCGTCCGCTGATCGCGACCGTTCCCGAACGGACGGCGAGTCGTGACGAGCTCGTTCGCCACGTCGCCGATCGTCTCGATGTCCCGACCTCGTACGTCGTGACTTCGCTCGATCGGCAACGAGCTCCGGCTCGGCCGGCCGCCAGCACGACGAGGGGACCGGGCGGAGGTCACGGCCCCGACCAGGGGGCGCCCGGGTCGGCTCCAATCGAGGCCCTGATCGGCGCCGAGCGGGACCTGCTGGCGATGTGCATCGCCGATCCGCGGATCGCGGCGCCGTATCTCGCGAAGCTGACCGATGACCACCTCTCGTCCGGGCCGCTGCGGCGTCTGCGGGCGCTGTTGGCCGAGTGCCCCGATGATCCGATCGCTGCGCTACCGAGCGGCGACCCCGAGCTCGCCGCGGTCGCCGGCGAGGTCGCGATGCGCTCCGAGGAGGTGCCGACCGAGGGTGTCGTGATCCGGCTCGGCTTCCTCCAGCTCGACCTGCGGCGGATCGACCGCGAGCTGCGTGCGGCGGTCGCCACCCGCGACCACGCGACCCAACGAGAGCTGTGGGCCGAGCGCGAGTCGGTCCGCAACGAGCTCGAGGAGGTCATGGGGCAGGCGAGCTAGGGGGCCGCTACCCTAGGGCTCGCCGGTTGGCCGGCGATTGGTGCGGGGTAGCTCAATCGGCAGAGCATTCGACTGTTAATCGAAGGGTTGTGGGTTCGAGTCCCACCCCCGCAGTTCGCACCTCCTGCGCCCGATGACCGAGTACCGTCCGCGTCGTGACGATGCGCTTCGGCTACAAGGCCTCGGCCGAGCAGTTCGCTCCGCGTGAGCTGCTCGACTACGCGCGCCTCGCCGAGCAGCTCGGCCTCGAGACGATCGCGATCTCGGACCACTTCCAGCCCTGGCGCCACAACGGCGGCCACGCTCCGAACGCGCTCACCTGGCTGGGTGCGATCGGTGAGCAGACCGAGCGGGCGCTGCTCGGGACGAGCGTGCTGACGCCGACGATGCGCTACGAGCCGGCGATCATCGCGCAGGCGTTCGCGACGCTCGCTTGTCTGAACCCGGGGCGCGTCTTCCTAGGGGTCGGCACCGGTGAAGCGATGAACGAGACCCCGGCGACCGGACGCGAGTGGCCGGGGGTCAAGGAACGGCGGATGCGGCTCGCCGAGGCGATCAAGCTGATCCGAGTGCTCTGGACCGAGGAGCGCGTCGACTTCGAGGGCGAGCACTTCAGGACCGAGCGCGCGACGATCTACGACCGCCCCGACAAGCCGGTGCCGATCTACGTCGCCGCATCCGGCCCGCTTGCCGCGAAGCTCGCCGGTCGGGCCGGCGACGGATTCATCTGCACCTCCGGCAAGCAGCCCGAGCTCTACGAAGAGCTGCTCGGCAAGGTCGAGGAGGGGGCGGCCGGCGCGGGTCGCGATCCCAGCTCGATCGACCGCATGATCGAGATCAAGGTCTCCTACGACGGCGATCTCGACTTCGCCCGCGAGGCCTGCGGGTTCTGGGCCGCTCTCGCCCTGACCCCCGAGGAGAAGTCCGGTATCGAGGATCCGATCGAGATGGAGCGCGCCGCCGACGCTGCGATCGACCGCGCGCCGAGCCGCTTCATCGTCTCCGACGACCCCGACGAGGTGGTCGAGCGGATCGCCCCTTACGCCGAGCTGGGCTTCAAGAACCTCGTGTTTCACGGTCCCGGGCACGATCAGGAACGGTTTCTGCGCGCCTTCTGCTCCGACGTCCTCCCGCGGCTGCGCGAGCGCTGGCCGAGCTAAGCCGTCGCCAGCGCAAGCCGCTCGACCAGCTCGGCCGCGCGCTCCCCGGGCGGATTGGCCGCCGTCCAGCGTGAGAGCTCGGCCGCGCGCCTGGAGTAACTCGGATCGCCGATCGCCTTGCGCACGGCGAACCTGACACCGCGCGCCCCGACCAGCCTCCGGGGGAGCGCAACCCCCGCGCCGGCCCACGCGAGCCGTGCCGCGTTCTCGGCCATGTCACCGGCCGCCGGGCACGCGACGACCGGTGCGCCGGACACGAG
>JACCVG010000023.1 GCA_013698335.1 Thermoleophilaceae bacterium | reverse complement strand
GCCTATGAGGCGCGTCTCGGGGAGTCGAGTGGCATCCAACTCGACCTCCTCGTCATAGAGCGCAAGGACCCCTGCCGAGTCACCGCGTGCGACGGCCTCATATACCTGCCGCACAATCTCCACGTTCTCCTGAGACATCGTCTGCCCAGTATCGCGGCAGCAGGAGTCTTGTGACGGCTACAACGGTGTCGTAGTCCGCGGCACTGACGCTCCGAGGCCTTACGCGGCCCTCACGACAAGGTCGCCCTACTCCGAGAGGCCCACGGCTTCGAGGGCTTCGTGCCAGTTCCACCACTGCTTCATTCGGGCGCGGTCGGGCTGAAATTCCCAAAGCTCTGCCTCGCGCTGGTCGACCTCAAGCCCACTGCCAGCGCCTTGAGCCGTCGCACGATTGAGGATGAGAAGACGGCGGTCACCGAGGTCAATGACCTCGACGGGTATGACTTTGAAATCCTGCCACCCATCAATCCACTCGGCGAGAACGCCAAGCGCCTCGTCCTTACCGGAATACACGGCGGAGTCGGATGCGAGGAGCGAATTCATCTCAGGAGAGGGGATGATTTCGAAGTCGTCCGGGAGGACGGCCCGTATCACCTCGTAGTCCTGACGGTTGTAACTGCCTGCCGCAACCTCCCGCACGGCCCACTCGAAAGTGCGGGTTCGCAAGTCCCCTGGCGGTATGCGAAGCAACCCAACCAACAGCCTTCGCGCGACGGCTGGAAACCGGGCAACCCACCCGACGAGGAACGGGGTCCTTGCCGCCGTCGGCGTGGTCTTCATCTTGATTCGCACTGGCTCCGGTGGTTCGGTGCTCATCGTCCGCGCAGTATCGCGGCTATGCGAGGCCCTGAAAATCTGCGAGTGGGACCCCTATTGAGTAGAGGACACGGCGCGATTCCCCGGCACCCCCCTCCCCATGCGCCAGAAATGCGCCAGTCGTCACCTGCTTCGAGCGTTCTCCAGCGGCGTTAGGCCGCTGGGCTTTCCGCTTAGGAGTGCCAGTTCCGCTCTACGCCTGGACCTTTCGCAGAAGTCGCTGGTTCGAATCCAGCCGGGCGCGTTGCGCGCGGCGGCGCGCGTGTCGCTACCTTTGAGGAAGCCACGGGTTTACGCCATGGCCCGCTCCCGACCGGCCGCACGACGCGGCAGGACAACCATGAACAAGCTGCGATCGCTGATTCCCGTCGCCCTCGTTTCGATCTTCGCGCTCGGTGTCACGCCGGCGCTGGCCGCGGGCAAGTCGCCCGAGAAGTTCTGCAAGCAAGCTGGTGGTGCCTCGAGCAAGTGCATCGATCTCGCCGAGGACGCTCGCGATGCCGCTCGTGACGGCAAGTCGAAGGGCAAGAAGGGCAAGAAGGCGAAGGGCGCCGCGGGCAAGTTCTGCAAGGCCAATGGCGCCAAGCCGGGATCCAAGCAGTACGACAAATGTCTCAAGACGGCCAAGCAGGCGGAGCGGGCGGCCGGCAAGAGCGGTGACAGTGACGGCGGTTCCACCACCCCGCAGTGTGCCGACGGGGTCGACAACGACGGCGACGGGATGAGCGACTTCCCGGCCGATCGCGACTGCAGCTCGGCCTCCGACCCCTCCGAGGGCGACCTCTACATCCCGCCCGACGACTACGAGCCTTCGGCCCGCTAGTCGCGTCGATCTGGCCGATGGGAAAGCGCAATCGCCGCCGTGGGCACGTCGAGACGACGGTGGCCGAGTACACCGACGCTGCGGGCAACGTGTTGGCGCTGAGGGAGTCGATATCGGCCCCCAGCGCCCGCAAGCTCGCCGAGCCCCCGCATGGGCCCGCTTCGCTCGAAGACGATTGGCGGCGGCGGATGGAGGTCCTGTTCGAGCGATTCGCCGTCCGCTGGACCATCGCCGACCTACCTCTCACCGACCAGCGCGAGCTGCTCGGCCGCTACCGGCTCGCCGACTCCGAGACCCAACAATGGGTCCACGCAACGCTCGCGAAGCACGTCGCGATCTATCAGCCTGAGATCGACGCTACGTGAGGATGCACGGCAAACTGCGCCCGGCCCAGCGGTATCCGGATACCCTTTCCTGATGCCCCGTTTGACCATTGGCCTCGGGCTCACTGCAGCATTGCTCGTCTCCGTCGCCCTCGTGCCGACGCTCGCCGCGCGCGAGAACGACCGCGATCGTGGCGAGGGCTCGGCGCGTTGCGACGGCGAAGCCGCGACGATCGTCAAGCGCAGCAAGAGCAACTTCATCCGCGGGACGAACGGTGACGACGTGATCATCGCGGGCAAGAACAATGATCGGATCAAGGCCAGGGGGGGCGACGACCGGATCTGCGCAGGCCCGGGACGCGACACCGTCGACGGGGGTGGCGGCAACGATCGGATCTTCGGGAAGGGCGGTCGCGACCGAGTCTTCGCCGGTGACGGTAACGACTTCGTGTTCGGCGGCCCCAAGAACGATCGTCTCTTCGGCGGGCCCGGTCAGGACGACCTGAAAGGCAACGGCGGCCGGGACATCTGCGATGGGGACGATCCAGGCAGCACGGTCGACGACGGCGCTCCTGACTTCGCGGCGTGCGAGGTCGAGATCGACGTCGACCCGTTCTAGCGCGAGGACTCGTGCACAGGACCGAACGTCGCGTGCGCAGGACCCGGTGGGGACTAGACGAGAACCGCTCGGTACCAGTCGTAGGTCTCGGCCAAGCCGCGATCGAGACTCCAGCGCGGCGCCCAACCTAGCTGCTCCCTAATCCGGGTGGAATCCAGCTGCTGTCGATCGATCTCGCCGGGCGGGACGCCCTCCCCGCGGATGTCCGCTTCGAGATCTGAGCCCGCCGCCGCGATCAGTCTGCCGACGATCTGCGCGACGCTGATCAGCTCTCCCGCCCCGAGATTCCAGGCGCGGCCTCGGAGTTCGGGTCGATCGAGCGAATCGGCGACCGTCAGGTACCCCTCGACGGCGTCGGCGGCGTAGATGTAGTCACGCTGCGGAGACCCATCCGAGCGGATCACCGGACGCTCCCCGGCCAGCAGCGACCTGGCGCTGTCGGGAACGATGCGCGAGAAGTTGAAGTCGCCGCCACCGTAGACGTTCGCGAGCCGGGTGACGGCGACCGGCAGCTCGTAGGTGATCGCGTAGCTGCGGGCGATCATGTCGGTGCAGGCCTTCGAGACGTCGTAGGGGTAGGTTGCCTTGAGCTCGAACTCCTCGCGGTAAGGCAGGACCTCGTGCGAGCCGTAGGCCTTGTCCGACGAGGCTACGACGATGCGATCGATCGGGTGGCCGTCGGACGCGACCGACCGGCACGCCTCGAGCAAGTTGTAGCTGCCCCGAATGTTGGACTCGAAAGTCGACAACGGCGAGCGGTTCGCCGTACCGACGATCGTCTGGGCGGCGAGGTGGAATACCGTGTCGACCGAATACTCGTTGAGCACCCGGGCCAGCGGCGCGTAGTCGATCAGGTCGGCGGTGACGACGTCGCAGCGGGCTTCCAGCCCCTGCAGCCGGAAGCGGGAGACCGCAGGGGAATCGCGCCGTGGGACGACGACCCGCGCCCCTTCGTCGAGGAGCCGCTCGGTGAGCCACGAGCCGATGAACCCTTGGGCGCCGGTCACCAGGGCGACACGACCTGCGTAACGGCCGCTCACGCCCTCACGAGCCGACGCCACGGCGCGTCGCCCCTATCCCAGAGCTCGTTGAGCAACAGCGTGTCCTTGTAGGTATCCATACAGTCCCAGAAGCCGCTGTGCCGATACGCGAACAGCTCTCCCTCCGCAGCCAGTCGCTCAAGCGGGGCTCGTTCGAGTACGTCGTCGGGGCCGATGCGCTCAAGCGCCCCTGATTCCATGACGAAGAACCCGCCGTTGACCCAGCTCTCGAGACGGGGCTTCTCGGCGAAGCCGCGGATCCGATCTTCGGCGTCTATCCGGGCGACCCCCCACTGGTTGAGGGGCTGGACGACAGTCATCGTTGCCAGGCCTCCATGAGAGCGGTGGAACTCCATCAGCTCGGCGAGGTCGAGATCGGCGACACCGTCGGCGTAAGTCAGGCAGAAGCTGCCCTCCCCAAGCTCGGCTGCCACGCGTGCGACGCGTCCACCGGTCGGCGTATCGAGCCCGGTATGGACGCAGTGAATTGTCCAATCCTCCTCCAGGGAATTCACGAACCCTCGCACTTCATCGGCCCCGTGGCCGAGCAACAGCACGAAACTTCGCAGGCCCTGGGAGGCGTAGATCGACATGACGTGCCAGAGGATCGGGCGACCGCCTATCTCGACCAGCGGCTTGGGGATGGCGACCTCGGCATCGCGCATCCGCGTGCCCTTTCCGCCACAGAGGATCGCGACCGTCGGCATCGCGCAGATCCTACCCCGGGGTGATCCTGGATGAAGCGAGCGCGACAAGCGATCAGCTTGGCCACGTCCTTGGCCTATTCTCGCCCGCGTGCGAGTCCTGACCATCGGCAGCATGTATCCGCCCCACCATCTTGGCGGCTACGAGTTGGACTGGGCGAGCTCCGTCCGGGCGCTCCAGGCCGATGGACATGATGTGCGCGTCCTGACAACCGACCTGCGGCTGCCCCTCCAGCGGACCGAAGAGGCAGAGCCGACCGTCGAGCGCACCTTACGCTGGTACTGGGAGGATCACCGGTTTCCACGGATGGGCCCGCGGGCGGTCGTCGCACTCGAGCGCCACAACGCCGAAACGGCCTCCTCGGCAATCGATCGCCACCGTCCGGATGTCGTCTGCTGGTGGGCGATGGGCGGTATGTCGCTCTCCTTGATCGAGAACGTGCGCCGCCGCGGGCTGCCCGCCCTCGGAGTGGCTTACGACGACTGGATGGCCTACGGGCCGCTGGTCGATCACTGGACGAGGACCTGGCGCCGCGTGCGAGCGCTGGCACCGCTCGCGGCCCGGGTCACGAGCCTGCCCACGACCCTCGATCTGTCGGCCTCGGCTCGTTGGCTGTTTGCCAGCGAGCACACGCGCGCCGAAGCGCTTCGATCGGCCGGCCCACTCGCCGACACCGGAGTCCTCAACCCCGGCGTTCGGCTCGAGGAGTTCGCGCAGCGGTCACGGCCCGAGTGGCAGTGGCGACTGCTCTACGTAGGGCGGATCGACCCGCGCAAGGGAATCGCGGTCGCGATCAAGGCGCTTGTGCATCTACCACAGGCCGCCTCGCTGACGGTCGCGGGCTCGGGCGACGAACGTCATCTCGCTGAACTCCGCACCCTCGCCGCCCGACTGGGCCTCGCCGGCCGGGTCGAGTTCGCTCCCCGAGCCGACCCTGCCGCGCTGGCTGCCGCTTACGCCGCCTGCGACGCGCTGATCTTCCCCAGCCAATGGGAGGAACCCTGGGGGCTCGTGCCACTGGAGGGGATGGCCGTCGGAGCGCCGGTCCTCGCCACCGGGACGGGCGGCTCGGCCGAGTATCTGAGGGATGAGGAGAACTGTCTGTTGTTCGCTCCCCGAGCCGACCCTGCCGCGCTGGCGGCTGCGGTCGAGCGGCTGGCGGAGGATCCAGCGCTGCGAGCGCGGCTGGAATCGGCCGGCCGCGAGACCGCCGAGCGACACAGCGGCGCCAACGCCGACGCAGCGATCCTCAGCGAACTCGAGCGGGCCATCGCACGCGGTGGCCGATGAGCGAGCGGGTGATGATCGCCGTCATCTCGTGGAACACGCGCGACCTGCTCGAGGAATGCCTGCGCGCGCTCGCCGAGCGCGCGCCGGCGGCCGAGGTCGCGGTCGTCGACAACGGGTCGAGCGACGGATCACCGGAGCTCGTGCGGTCGCGCTTCCCCGCCGTGACCCTCCTCCAGCCGGAGCGCAATCTCGGCTTCGGACCGGCGGTGAATCTCGTGGGCCGCCAGACCGAGGCTCCTTGGCTGATCGCCGCCAATGCCGACACCGCGCTCGAGGCCGGCGCTCTCGAACAGCTCCTCGAGAGCGCGGCCCGCCGCCCCGACGCCGGGATCATCGCGCCGAAGCTCGTGCTCGCCGACGGCGCGACCCAGCACTCGGTCCATCCGTTCCCGACGCTCGCGGTCGGCGCCGCAGTCGCCCTGGGGTTACACCAGGTCAGCCCCCGGCTGGGAGACCGGATCTGCATCCCGGGCGCATGGAACCCCGAGCGCGCCCGAGCCGTCGATTGGGCCCACGGCGCGTTCCTCCTGCTCCGACGCGAGGCCTTCGACGCGATCGGCGGCTTCGACGAACGCCAGTGGATGTATGCCGAGGACCTCGATATCGGGTGGCGGATGCGCCGCGCCGGCTGGTCGACCATCTACGAGCCCTCCGCACGCGTTCGCCACGCCGTCAGCGCCTCCGCAAAGCAGGCCTTTGCCGATAGCGAGCTACGCCAGAGTCGCGCCGCCTACGCCTGGATGGCCCGGCGGCAAGGACTCCCCCATGCGCGCGCCTATGCGGCGTTGAGTCTCACCGGAGCGACCGCGCGGATCGCGCTGCTCGCGTTACCGGCCCGGCTCGCCCCGAAGCGCTACGGCGCGGCGCTCGCGCGCGCTAGGCGCTGGAGGGCCCTGCACCGCGTCGGCCTCGGCAACCGCCATTCGTTGACCGAGGGTTTTGACGACGCCCCGAGCCCTGATGGGATCCGCCTGCCGGGCTGAGCGGTGACCGCCGGCCGAGGGGAGCCATAATCGGGTCGTGCCGGTAACCGACCAGGAACCACCCCAGACCACGACCAGCGACCGCCGCCGTGGGCGCCAGGGGTCCGGTCTGCGCGTGACTACTGCCCGTGGCACGCTGATCAACGCCGCGTTCCTGGTCGCCTTCGACAGCCTCGGGATCATCCGGGGATTCATCGTGGCGGCGTTCCTGACCACCGCCGAGTACGGGATCTGGGGCATCCTCGTCGCCACGGTGGGAATGCTCGGGCTGCTCAAGACGGTCGGGGTCAGCGACAAGTACATCCAGCAGGAGGACAACGACCAGGAACGCGCCTTCCAGGAGGCCTTCACGATCGAGGCGATCCTCAACGTGGCGGTGCTCGCGATCCTGCTCCTCACGCTTCCGCTGGTCGCCGTGATCTACGGTCAGCCCGAGATCGTTGCCCCCGGCCTGGTGATCGCATTGGGCATCCCGGCGGTCACGCTGCAAGCGCCGATCTGGGTCTTCTATCGACGGATGGAATTCGTCCGCCAGCGGACGCTGCAGTCCTTCGAACCGATCGTCGGCTTCGCCGTGACGATCGGGATGGCCATCGGTGGCTTCGGCTATTGGGCGCTCGTGATCGGTTTCATAGCCGGCTCCTACGCGGGCGCACTCGCGGCTGTGCTGGCTTCCCCCTACCGACTCGCATTCCGCCTGCGCCGCGAAGTGCTCCGTGACTACTTCGGATTCTCCTGGCCGCTGTTGATCACCTCGCTCAGCGCGATCGCCTACGCCCAGGTATCGATCTTCATGGGACAAGCGTTGCTCGGGCTCGCCGGCGCCGGGATCATCGCCCTCGCGGCCTCGATCACGCTCTACGCCAACAAGGTCAGCTCGGTCATCACCGGGACCCTGTACCCAGCGATCTGCGCGGTCCGGGACCGTACCGACCTGCTGTTCGAATCCTTCGTCAAGAGCAATCGGCTGGCACTGCTGTGGGGTACCCCCTTCGGCCTCGGACTCGCGCTCTTCGCCCACGACCTGATCAGCTTCGTGATCGGCGATAAGTGGCTTGCGGCAGTCGGTCTGATCCAGGTCTTCGGCGTGATCGCCGCGATCAACCAGATCGGCTTCAACTGGACCGCCTTCTACCAGGCCCGCTCCGACACCCGGCCGATGGCCATCCTGAGCATCGTGTCGGTGATCGCCTTCGCCGCGACCGTCGTGCCACTGACTCTGACCGACGGCTTGCGCGGCTTCGGGATCGGAATGGCGCTCACTACGCTTGTCGCTTTGATCGGGCGTATCTACTACCTGACCCGTCTGTTCGAAGGGTTTCGGCTGTTGCCCTACGTCACGCGAGCACTCGGGCCGAGCGTCCTGGCGGTGGCCGCTGTGCTGCTCCTGAGGGGTACCGAGGGGACCGACCGAACCCCGGGGCACGCGATGCTAGAGCTCCTGGTCTACCTCGTGGTCACGGCAATCGCGACCTGGCTCGTCGAGCGTGAGCTGCTGCGCGAGGTGCTCGGCTACATGCGTCGCAGACCTGTCACGCCGGTGACCGACTAGCGTGGCGCACCGGCGCCCACGGCCCCTACGGGCTCTGCGGACACGGCTCACGCGGGCGCCCCGGGACGCGCTACGGGACCCGCCCGCAACGCACGTGCCGGCCGGCCTCGCGCCGTCCTACGACGCGGACTTCCTGCGCGTCTGGCGCAAGGATCCGAGCTTCCTGAGCGACCCGGCATTCGTCCATGCCTACGCGCGCGGCATGGACTCCGGCCACGCGATCGGACGACCACCCGGTTCGAGCAACGACATCCACATCGAATGGCGGATCCACGTGCTGACCTGGGCGGCCTGGCACGCGAGCCGGCTGCCGGGTGACTTCGTCGAGTGCGGCGTCAACACGGGGATCTTCTCGCTCGCGGTCTGCGACTACATCGACTTCAACGCCACGGGCAAGACCTTCTACCTGTTCGACACCTACCGAGGGATCCCCGTAGAGCAGGTCAGCGAGGGTGAGGAGCGGCAAGGTCGACTGATCGAGAACAGCGCCGTCTACTTCGAGTGCTTCGAGCGCGCGCGAGCGAACTTCGCGCCCTTCCCGCAGGCGAGACTCGTGCGCGGTCGCGTCCCGGACACGTTCTCCGAAGTCGAGGTCGAGGCCGTCTGTTTCCTGTCGATCGACATGAACATCGTCGAGCCGGAGATTGCGGCGATAACCCACTTCTGGCCCCGCCTGGTGCCGGGTGCGCCGGTCGTCCTGGACGACTACGGTTGGGGCGGATACGGCGAGCAGAAGGCAGCGATGGACGACTTCGCCGCCCGTCAGGGCGCGAAGGTACTTCTGCTGCCGACCGGACAGGGCCTGATGCTCAAGCCCGGTTAGGCCACCCGACGCAGGTAGCCGCGCGGGTTCGCGGTGCTCAGCAGCCGCTCCCGATAGCGATCGACCTCGAAATCACTGCGCCCCGCCAGAAAAGCGTCGACCGCTTCCATCGGACCCGGACCGAAGTCCGGCCGCACGGGGTGGCCGTTGACGTTGGTGTCCTCGACGATCAGGTATCCACCGAGGGGGACCAAGTCGGCGTAAGCGTCCATCTCACCGAGCACGTGGTCACGAGAGTGATCCGAGTCGAGGATCACGAGTACCCGTGACTCCGCTCCGATCTCGCTCTTGACCGCAGCGACGACCGCCGGGTCGACCGAGGAGCCCGTTAGGTAGGAGAGGCGATCGTGGCGGGGCAGATCGTCGGAGTGGGTGATGTCGACGCTGATCACGCGACCCTCGCCGAGAGCGTCCAACACCGTCGCCAAGAAGAGCGCCGAGCCGCCTTGCCAAGTTCCCGTTTCGAGGACGACCGCGGGCCGCAGCTCGCTGATCAGCTCCTGGTAGATCCACATGTCGGCCGGGTACTTGATCGTCTGGTACCCCATCCAGCGGGTGTCGAAGATCGTCTGCTCGCCCGCGTAGTAGTAGGCGCGATCGAAGTGGCGGACAATCGCTCGGCGCACCCACGGAATCCCGTAGATCCGCTCCCACCGATCGAGTCGCACGAGGCCGCGGGGCACCATCGGAGCTACGTTACCGGGGCATGGCCGAGCAAACGGAGTTCGAGATGGCCGTGCCGGAGATCCTCGCCGGGCGCGTCGACGACGAGCTGCGCGCAATGATCGAGGATCTGGCCGGCGCCCCACCCGCTTACCACCCGTCGAGCTTCTGGATGCACTACGCCAGGTTGAACATCGAACAGCTCGAGCGTTCGGGGATGGGCAACCTCAAACGCACGGTTGGCTTCAACTACTTCACGTGGGGGCCCGGCAGGATGGCCGACCAGCTCGAGGCCCTCCGCAGAGTCTCCGGCCTGCGGACACGTTGGCGTGCCCGGCGCGGCGCGAGGTCCTGGGCCAAGGCGCTGCGTGAGGGCTCGTGGGCGACGCGGCTGGATTCGAGCCGCGCTGCGAGCTACGAGCGCGACTACGCCGAGTTCCTATATCTGCTCGCTCGCGTGGCGCAGGAACGAGACCATCTGGGCCTGCTCGCCCGCACCGACGAACCGGCTTTCGGCAACCCACTCGTGATCGACGTCGACGGCCACCGCCTCTCGGAAGACCTTTGTAACTCTGCGATCGAGGTCAACGCGATGTTCGAGCCCGGGCCAGTGCCCGAAGCGCCGCGGATATGCGAGCTCGGAGCGGGCTACGGCCGAGTCGCACATCTGCTGCTGAACGGTCTGCCCCGGGCCCGCGTCGCGGTCATCGACATCCCCCCCGCCCTCTACATCGCGCAGACCTACCTGACGACCGTCCTACCGGACCACCGGGCATTCCGCTATCGCCCCTTCGAGCGCTGGGAGGACGTCGAGCGAGAGTACGAGCGCTCCGAGATCGCGTTCTTCCTGCCCCACCAGGTCGAGCTGATCCCCTCCGACCACTTCGATCTGGTCGTCAACATCAGCTCGCTTCACGAGATGACCGCCGAGCAAGTCGCCCTGTGGTTCGCCGAGATCGATCGGATCGCCGCCGGCCGGTTCTACTCGAAGCAGTGGATCGAGCATCACAACCACTTCGACTCGGTCACGATCACGCGCGACGACTATCCGGTCCCCGCGCAGTGGAGAGCACTGTTCGACCGTAATTGCCCGGTTCAGCCGCGCTTCTTCGAGGCCCTCTACGACGTGTCGGGCGGCGTTGCCACCCGCTGAACGATTTAGGGCAGGGTTCGATCGGCGACCCGGGCCACGATGATCTCGATCAGCTGGTCGAAGCTGAGCTCGGCCGCCTGGGCTGCGAACCGAGTCGGCCCTGTCTCGGTGAGGCCGGGGATCGTGTTGATCTCGAGAATCTGCGGGACGCCTTCGCCATCGAGGATGATGTCGACACGCCCCAGGTCGCGACAGTCGGCGGCGGCGTAGGCGGCGCACGCCGCCTGGGTGACGGCCGCCTCGGTCTCAGCGTCCAGATCGGCGATCGAGAGTACCGCCTCACCGGGCTCGTAGTGGGCTCGGAAGGTGTAGAACGGTTCGTCGGTGACGATCTCGACGATCGGCAGTGGCGAGGGATCCTCGCTCGGGCCGAGCACCGTGACCGCCAGCTCGCGCCCCGCCGCATAGCGCTCGATGACAACCCGGTCGTCATAGCTGAGCGCGCCGAGAACCGCCTGGCCGAACTCGCCCGGGTCACGCACGAACTTGATGCCCATCGAAGAGCCCTCGCGCGCCGGCTTGATCACGAGCGGCAAGCTCAGTTGGGCGATCAGCTCCTCGAGCGTATCGGCCGCTCCGAACTCCGCAAACGCCGGACTGTTGAAGGAGTGCCAAGCCGGTGTCGGGAGCCGCTCGCGGGCCAGCAGCTCCTTGAAGGAATGCTTGTCGAGGCAGCGCGCCGAAGCGTGCACGCCCGATCCGGTATACGGAACCTCGAGGATCTCCAGCAGGTCCTGCAAGGTCCCGTCCTCACCGCCCCGACCGTGCAGGGCGACGAACACGAAGGCCGGCTGGAGCTCGCGAATTCGCCGGACGAACCCGTGGTCGGGGTCGACGATCTCGGTCTCGTATCCGAGCTTTCGGAGCGCCGTGGCCGCGCGCCGACCGGAGCGGATCGAGATCTCCCGCTCGAGACTGCGACCTCCGCAGGCGACGACGACGGTCCCGCTCACCGGCCACCCCCGTGCTGCGAGAGCAGTACCGAATCGAACGACCGCGTGGTCGCCCCCTGCTCAGCGGCCTCGGCGAAGGCGATGTCGATCAGGGTGTCGGCGAGTTCGATGAACGGCAGCCCGACCGGGTCGAAGAGGTAGAAGGAGAACGAGCCCGGCACGGTGTTGGCTTCGTTGAGCACGATCCGCCCGACCTCGGCCTCGACGAGGAAGTCGTATCGCACGACGCCGGCGAAACCGAGCGCCCTGTGGGCGACCAGCGCGGTTTCCCTGATCCGGTCGGCGAGCGGGCGGGCGATCGGTGCGGGTATCAACCGTTCCTGGCTCGCCATGCCGACACCGTCTGCGCCCTTCGCGCTCCGGCCGACCTTGCCCGCCTGACCCTTTCCGCCCTTCAGACCGCGGAGGTACTTGTCCTCGAACGACAGGGTTCCTGAACCCGAGCCGACGGGCTGCTCGAGCTCCGAAGCGCGAAGCTCGCCCCCGGGGCGCCCGATCACCGCGCAATTGATCTCGATCGCCTCATCGAGCGCCGGTTCGACCAGCGCGCCTCGGTCCAGCTCGAAGCAGAGCTCGAGCGCCTCGTCGAGATCGTCGGAGTCGCTGACGCGCGCAACCCCGATCGAGGAGCCGAGTGAGCGCGGTTTGACGAAGCAGGGAAACCCGGGCATGGCGTCGCAGCGCTCGAGGACGGCACCCCGGTCAGTGGCGAACTGCTCGCGTGTGATCGCGCTGTGGGGGTTGGTTTCGATCCCGGCGTCGGCGAAGACGAGTTTTGCGAGCGCCTTGTCCATGGCCACCGCCGCCGGCCCAACCGGCCCGCCTGCGTAGGGGATCCCCGAATGCTCGAGCGCGCCGAGCAGCGCGCCGTCCTCGCCCCCCGTTCCGTGGATGGCGCACAGCGCGACGTCGACGACCGGGTTGACCGGCGCGCGCAAGCGGGAGCCGGACGGGATGCGCAGCGGCGCGTCGCCTCCGAGCACGAGCTCGATCGGCTCCGCGCCGGAAGGGACCAGTGGACCGTAGGAGCTGAGCTCGCGCAGTGCCTGGCCGGTGTAGAAGCGGTCGTTTCGCGCGAGATAGATCGGGACCGGTCGATGGCGCTCAGAGAGCACCTCGATCAGCTGGGAGGCCGAGATGATCGACACGTCGTGCTCGACCGATGGCCCGCCGAAGAGAACGGCAACGCGCGTACCGGCGGGAGGCATCAGGCGCGAGAATAGAGATCGGGGAGGTCATTCTCAAAGAGCACGACGTCGCCCGAACGCGTCGTCGTCGCGAGCAGCGCCGCGGCTTCGGAGCTGTCGCCCACCAGACGCAGGCCGGACTCGTCGAAGCCACCCCGTTGCAACCCTTCGCGAATCGGCCGCGTCCTTTCGCCACCTACCAGCACGACGACGTCACAGACCGCCGCCGCACGCTCGCCGAGCTTGCGATTTTCCTCGTCCTCGCGGTCTCCGAGCTCAACCAAGCCGGGGGTCACCAGCAGCCGCCGACGGGCCGGATGGGCGGCCAGAACCCCGAGTGCGGCCGCGGCACCCGCAGGGTTCGCGTTGTAGGCATCGTCGATCACGACGATGCCCGCCGCGTGGTTGACAATCGGCGCGAGGCGATGCGCCGGCGGCTCGATCGAACCCAATACCCGTGCCAAAACATCTGCCGCGACACCGCTCTCGACACCGAAGGTGGCAGCAGCCAACAGGTTGGCCACGTTGTGGGCACCGAGCAAGCGCGCCTTGACGGGAGCGCGTTCGACGCTCGCGCCGCGGCGGATGCAGAGCTCGAACCGCGTGCGCCCTTCCTCGAGGGTTATCTCCTCGGCCCAGACGAGGGCGTCCGGATGCGGCTCGGTGGCGAACAGATCGACCGGGCAGCCGGCGCGCTCGGCAATCCGCTGACAGGCCGCCTCCTCGGCCCGGGTGATGAACCGGCCGTCCGGCGGCAGCGCCTCGGCCAGCTCGCCCTTCGCGACCTCGATCGCCTCCAGCGAGCCGAATCGCTCGAGATGTGCAGGGCCGACCGTCGTCAGGATGCCGACCGTCGGCTGGACCAACTCGCAGAGCGCGGCCACGTCGCCCCGCCGATAGGCACCCATCTCGACGACGAAGGTGCGGTGCCGAGGATCGAGCCCCTCGTTGATCGCCCGGACCACCCCGAGGAAGCTGTTGAACGACGCGGGCGTCGGATAGGCCGGGCCGCGGAGCCCGGCAACGGCCGCCACGCAAGCCTTGGTGGTGGTCTTCCCGTACGACCCGGTGATCCCGACCACTCGCGGCGAGACGGCTCTCAGCCGCCCGCGTGCCCGCTTGACGAACCGTCTCCTCTCCACCCCCTGGACGGGTGAAAGCACGAGGTTGGCCGCGGCCAGCAACGCATCGGCGAACACGTGGCTGAGCAACGTCGTCGCCGCGGCGGCCGCGATCGCCGCCGGAAGGCTCACCTGGGCTCCCGCGTAGGCTGCCGCCACCACCGTCGCGAGCCCCAGGAGGAGCGCCAGCGAACCGAGCCGCCGTGCTCGCGGCGTGAAGACCAGGGGCTTCGCCTGGGGCCGCCGCCAGCGTCCGATCGCGTATCCACTCGCCAGCCCGGCAAAGAGGAGCGCGATCGCCAGGCTCGGCACATCTGCCGCCACGTCGGTCAGCAGGACGAGAACCCCGCCCCCGCCGGCGACGAGCGCTGCGGGAGCGAGCTGCACGCGCTCACTACGGCGCGCGATCCAGACGCGCAGCCGGCTGATCTCGTAGTGCTCCAGCTGCAGGAGGTGAAGCAGCTCGTGCAACCGGCCGCTCAGCAGCGCGGCCGCACCGAGCAGGCCGAGGCCGAACACGGCGGGCGTCAAGCGGCGACCTGGCGCGGTTGGTCGCAGAGGAACAGGCGCGCGATCCTCCCGAAGCGGACCGGATCCTCGGCGTAGCTGTAGTGGCCGGCACCCTCGAACACGACCAGACCGGCGCCGGCGATCGCCTGCTCGAGCCGCTTCGCCATCCACAGCGGGGTGTCCTCGTCGTGCTCGCCCCAGACGATCAGCGTCTCCGTCTCGATCCCGCCGAGTCGCGGCTCGAGATCGGAGGCGATCAACCGGCGAAAGGTGTCGCGCATCTGCGGGCTCGCCTCGAGATAGTCCGCCGATGCCAGCCGCTCGCGCATTCGTCGCTGAAGGCGCTCACCGGGGCGGCCACCGAGCCGACCGAACACGCGGCCGAGCTTCGCCAGCGCGACGCGCCAGTAGTAACCGGCGCGCCGCCGCGGGCGCAGTCCCGCCGAGTCACAGAGCAGCAGCCGCCCGACGCGTGCCGCTTGCGAGCCGGCCAGGCAGATCGCGATGCGGCCACCGTTGGAGTGTCCGACGAGGTGGCATCGATCGACTTCCAGGGCGTCGAGGAACTCGATCACGAAGCGCGCGTAATCGTCGGCGTCCCAGGCGGCCGGCGGCGGTTCGCTCTGTCCGAAGCCCGGGAGGTCGAGGGCGATCACCTCGGTTTCGGTCGCGAGTGCGCCGACGATCGGCTCGATCGCCTCGAGATGGGCGCCCCACCCATGCAGCACGAGGATCGGCAGATCGCCGGTGACGCGCGGCTCCCCGCGCCGCTCGAAGCGCACGCGGAGACCGGCGAACCGCCCGAGGCGGGGACCGGTCTGCGCGGCGGGGGATTCGCTCGACTCGGTCATCGCACCTACCTACCGTAGAGCGCGTCGCCGCGCGATCAGGTCCCGGTAGAGCGACTCGTAAGCATCGACGCAGGTCGCGCTTGAGAACCGCCCGGCGCTTTGGCGGCAGCGACCGGGTGTGAGCGGGTCGCGGCTCAGCGCCAGTGCTCCTGAGAGGGCTTCGGCGAGCGCCGTGGAGGCCTGAGCGCCACCGCGCTCATCGCCCAGGTCGACCAGCCGCCCGATCCGATCGTCGTCGACGATCTCCTGCATCCCGCGGTCGCGGGCCGCGACGACCGGGGTGCCACACGCGAGCGCCTCGACCAGCACGAGACCGAACGCCTCGCCCGTCGACGGGAGGGCGCACGTCCAGGCCTCGCGGTAGGCCGCCGCGAGCGTGGCGCGGTCGTCGAGGTCGCGCAGTTCGCCCCAGTCGCCGCGCTCGGTCAGCTCGCGGGCGAGCGCGGGCTCGCGCGGCCGGGAGAGGATCACCCGAATTGGCGCGCCGCCGAAGCGCAGCGTCGCGACGGCGTCCAAGAG
>JACCVG010000016.1 GCA_013698335.1 Thermoleophilaceae bacterium | reverse complement strand
GTCGAAGAACGCGCGCGCACCGTCCACGCGCGCGCTGCGGGATCGCACCCGCGGCGGCACCCGGCTCGCGTAGCTGTCGCCGAGCTGCAGCAACCGACCGCTCGGATTCAGCAGCCAGGGGGCCGAGCGCTCCATCCGTCGCGCGCGCGAGGCGAGGTCGGAGTCCCCGGTGAGGCGCGCCATCTTGCTAAGCAGCCGCAGGACGAGGAACTGGTAGGTGGGTGAGTGCTCTCGCCAGAGGGCGTCGCCACGGTCGAGCCGCTGGTCGAGCAGGCGACGGAAGCGCCGCTCGGCGAGCCGGCCCAGCATCTTCGCCCCCTCCAGGGACGGCGCTTGGCGCGCAATGACCGCCAGCCCGTAGTCGACGAACAGGCCGTGGTTGCCAGACCCGCGCTCCGCCGCGAGGTAGCGGGCATGCAACGCGAGTGACTCGCGCATCACGCGACCGGCTGCGTAATCGACGATTCCCGCGCAACGCCCGGCCCGCAGCGCGTAGGCGATGTACCCGGCGCGCTCGGCGGCGATCTTGTTACCCCAGGCGCGCTCGTCGACCCCGGCCCCACCGGGCGGGTTTGCCGCGATCCAGTCGAGGACGATGTCGCGGGCGCGAGCGAGCGCGATTCGCGACCCCTCGGGCCGCGCGAGATCGCGCGCGACCGGGTCGAGCCGCAGAGCGGGCACGGCGTCGAGGTTGAAGAGCGGATCGAGCCACTCGAGGGAGTGCAGGCTCGATCGCCAGTCCTCGTTGCCGTAACGATCCTCCGCCCACGCGATCGGCGGGACCAGCCGATCGGGCCCCAGTCGCTGATGGACCTTGAAGTCACCCGCGCGCGCCGCGGCAAGACGCTCCGGCCCGTAAGCGGGCTGGAACTGGAAGTAGAGCGGTTCCGCCGGGCAGTGCTGCCGCTCTGCCGCGCTCGCCGGCGGCGAAAGCGCGGCCGCGGCGACGATCGCCAGAACAAAGTGCTGGATCCGGCGAGCGCGCACGCCTGGATGCAATCAGGCCGACGCCCTCGCGCACGCCTCCATAGAATCTCGCGCCCGTGCGTGAGAAGGTCCCCGAGACATACGAGGAGAAGGCCGCCCAGCTCGCCGAGCTGAAGGACGCCGCCATCAACCACGCCTCGGAGAAGGCGGTCGAGAAGCAGCACGAGAAGGGCAAGATGACCGCCCGGGAGCGGATCGAGAAGCTGCTCGACCCCGGTTCCTTCCAGGAGCTCGACACCTTCGTCCGCCACCGGACCTACGAGTTCGAGATGCAGAAGAACCGCCCGTGGGGTGACGCCGTCGTCACCGGTCACGGCACGATCGACGGTCGCCCGGTGTGCGTCTTCAGCCAGGACTTCACAGTCTTCGGCGGCTCGCTCGGCGAGGTGATGGCCGAGAAGATGTGCAAGGTGATGGACCTGGCGGCCAAGGTCGGCTGCCCGGTGATCGGGATCAACGACTCGGGCGGCGCTCGGATTCAGGAAGGCGTCGTCTCACTCGGCGCCTACGGCGACGTGTTCGTACGCAACGTCCAGTGCTCGGGCGTCATCCCCCAGATCAGCGTGATCATGGGTCCGTGCGCCGGCGGCGCCGTCTACTCGCCGGTCATGACCGACTTCATCTTCATGGTGAAGGAGACCTCGCACATGTTCATCACCGGTCCCGACGTGATCAAGACCGTGACCGGCGAGGAGCCGACCTTCGAGGAACTCGGCGGTGCGATGACCCACAACACCAAGTCCGGGGTCGCCCATTTCGCGTCCGAGAACGAGGAGCAGTGCCTCGAGGACGTCCGGTACATGCTGTCGTTCCTCCCCCAGAACAACCTCGAGTTGCCACCACGGGTCGAGACCGGCGACGACCCCGAGCGGATGGACCTCGAGCTCGATGGGATCGTGCCCGCCGAGCCGAACAAGCCCTACGACATGCGCGACGTCGTCACGCGGATCATGGACGACGGCGAGTTCTTCGAGGTCCACGAGCACTACGCGAAGAACATCATCGTCGGCTTCGCGCGGCTCGGCGGGGCCTCAGTCGGGATCGTCGGCAACCAGCCAAACCAGATGGCGGGTGTGCTCGACATCGACGCCTCCGTCAAGGGCGCCCGCTTCGTCCGGACCTGCGACGCCTACAACATCCCGATCGTCACCTTCACCGACGTCCCAGGATTTTTGCCCGGAACGGCCCAGGAGTGGGGCGGCATCATCCGCCACGGCGCGAAGCTGCTCTACGCCTTCACCGAGGCGACGGTCCCCAAGCTGACCGTCGTGACGCGCAAGGCCTACGGCGGCGCCTACGACGTGATGGCCTCCAAGCACATGCTGGCCGACTTCAACTTCGCCTGGCCGACCTCGGAGGTCGCCGTGATGGGTCCCGAGGGGGCGGTCAACATCATCTACCGTCGCGACATCGCGAGCTCACCGACGCCCGACGAGCGACGATCCAAGCTGATGTCCGACTACAAGGCGAAGTTCGCCAACCCCTACGCAGCCGCCGAGCGCGGCTACATCGATGATGTGATCCTCCCGCACGAGACGCGCCCGAAGCTGATCCGTGCCCTGGACACGCTGCGTACCAAGCGTGTGGAGCGGCCCAAGCGCAAGCATGGAAACATTCCGCTCTAGCGAGCGAGACCCCAACATCGGAGGAACGATGAGCATCACCCGTAGACCGGCAACGCTGCTTGCGCTGACCGCAGCCGCCTTCGTGGCCGCGCCCGCCGGCGCAGGCGCGGCCGAGCAGCTGGCCGCATCTGACGGTGAGCGGATCGGCCTGTTCGAGAACAGCTCGGTAAAGAAAGTCAAGTCCCTCAAGGTCAAGGGTCTCCGCGGAGCCCAGGAGATCGCCGGGCTCGACGTGCGCCCGTGCACGGACGAGCTGTTCGCGATGGCCGTAGCCAACGATCGGGCCCAGCTCTATGGCGTCAAGCTCGACCGGAAGGACGGCGAGGCCCGGCTGCGCAGCAAGGGCGGCCGCTTCGAGGTCGACGGCGACAGCTTCGGCTTCGACTTCAACCCGGTGGTCGACCGCATTCGCATCGTCAGCGGCAGAGGCCAGAACCTGCGCGTCAGCCCCGGCCCGGCGCCCGCGCCGTGCCCGCAGGCCACTGTGATCCCCCCGGCGGGAACGGTGCTCGTGGACAAGCCCCTGAACTACGCGGATGGAGCTTTCCCGGGACGTCCGCGCGTCACAGGAGTCGCCTACACCAACAGCGTCGCCGGAGCGACGACGACCCAGCTGCTGGACATCGACGGCAAGACGGGGAACCTGTTCGAGCAGATCCCGCCGAATGACGGCACGCTGGTCGATATCGGCGAACTCGAGGCCACTCCGCGCGGCAGCGTCGGCTTCGACATCGCTCGCAACCGGGGGTTCGCCTCCTTCACGCCCAAGGGCAAGAAGAGGACGGAATCGCGGCTCTACAGCGTCGCTCTCCGTACCGGGGACGTGCGCAACCTCGGCGAGATCAGCAAGCTCAAGGGTCCGGTCACGTCTCTGGCCGCGCTGCGCAAGGGCTAGGCAGCCTGGTTCGGACGGCCGCGGGTGTCAAGCTCGCGGCCGTTCCGGACCGCTCTAGAGCGTGACCGTCGGGAAGCCGGCAGTGTCCCTCTCCAAGAGCGCGTGGCAGATCGCCAGATCCTGAATCGCGAGCCCGGTCGAGTCGAACAGTGTGGTCGCCGACGGCCCCGACCGACCCCCGGCCCGGCCCGTCAGCACCGCCCCGAGGTCGGTCACCCGCTCGCGGTCGACCCGGCCCGCGGCCACGGCACCGCTCAGCTCGCCGCCGTGGGAAGCCTGCTCCCAGTCGTCGCAGAACAGCTCGCAGGCCGTCACGGCGTCGAGCTCCGCCTCGGCCTTGCCGGGGCCATCGGCGCCCAGCATTGAGAAGTGGATCCCCGCCCGGATATGGCGGGCGCCCACGACGGGAGCGGCGCCGGGGGTGACGCAGGTGACGATGTCGCTCTCGAGCGCCTCATCGAGGCCGCCGGCCTCCCAGCCGAGCTCACCGGCGAGCCGTCCGGCGGCATCCGGATCGGGGTCGAAGCAGATGCCCGGCCAGAACTCGGCGGCGGCGAGGCAGCGGGCCGCCCAGCTCCCGTGCAGACCGCAACCGATGATCCCGACGCTCGCCGCATCCTCGCGGGCGAGCTCCTGTGCGGCGACCGCGGCGATCGCCCCGGTTCGCAGTGCCGTGACGGCACGTGCATCGATCAGGGCGAGCAAGCGGCCGTCCTCCGCGCTCGACACCGCGATCACCCCCATCACCACAGGCAGGCCACGCTCTGCGTTGGCCGGGAAGGACGTGACCCACTTGAGGATCGCCAGCCCCCCGCCGCTCGCAGGCATCGCGCGGAAGTCCCCGCGCTCCTCCTCCAGGTAGACCTTCGCCGGCATCCGCCACTCGCCGTGGGCGTGGCGCACGAACGCGTCGCGGACCCGCTCGATCGCCTCGAGGGGATCGATCATGGCGAGCACGGCGTCGTGCGAGAGGACGGGAACGGTCGTCACGTCAAGCGACGTTAGCGGGAGGCCGCGGATACGATGCCCCGATGGACATCCTGATCGTCATCGCGCTCGTGATCGCCGCCGGCCGCGTGGCGATAGGTCTTGCACTTTTGCTCGCTCCGGGACGCGCTGGAGTGAGCTGGCTCGGGCCCTCGGTGGCCGGCGGCTCGCCCGCAATCGCCGTGCGCCTGCTCGGCGTGCGCGACGCGGCGCTCGGCGGCGGCCTGATCGCGGCCGCCGTGACCGACCAGTCGATCGTGCTCTGGCTGCTCGCCGGTGTGCTTGCCGACGCCACCGACGGCATCGTGTGCATGACTTCGGGCTCGGAGCTCAACCGCCGCACGCGAATCGGGACGGTCGTCGTCGCGGGCGGCTCGGCGGCCGCGGGCATCGTGCTCGCCTGGCTGATCTGCCAGGCGTGAGCCGCAACGGCCGATCCGAGTCCCGGCGCCCCCGCGTCGAGCTTCGAGGAAGCTCGGCCAGCCCCGCCGAGGCAGCAGCCGTGATGGCCGCCATCGAGCAGTTCCTT
>JACCVG010000244.1 GCA_013698335.1 Thermoleophilaceae bacterium | reverse complement strand
CCTCGTGGCGAACCTGCACGAATTCCAGCGGCCCCGAGCTGTCGATCCCACCGCCAGCGCGGTCCATCGCGCCCATGATTCCGTTGATGCCGTCACCGGGATAGCCGTAGACGCGATGCACGCCGTTTGCGGCGAGCCGCTCGAGCAGGTGGTCGCCGACAGTCGGGTTCACCAGGCGCTCTCTTCGAGAGCCGTAAACGCCAGTGAGGTCGCCACGGCGTAGACGGTGTGGTGGAAGGCGTCGATCGCGGTCTCCTGCGGCGGCGACTCCCAGACGGGCGGGGCGACCTCGAGCGCGGGCAGCATGATCTGCGCCGACCCCCACACTGCGGCGAAGTGCGCCGCGGCGGCCTTGGCGCCATCGAACCCTGCGAAGTGCAGCAGTCCGCGGACCGCGCCCCAGGACGTGCCGTAGGCCCAGTGGACGACGGTCGAGAACCGTGCCTGCCCATCCGGATCACGCGGCTGGACGCCGAGCACCTTGCCGGCCGCGTCGGCGGGTGCGCTGCTGGCTCCGCGTTGCCGCAGCTTCTGTTCGATTGTGCTCGAGGCGGTCATTGCGGCGGTGCCGACCATCCCCGCGAACAGTCCTCGCCCAACCGCGCCAGCCAGATCACCGAGCCTCATTTGCAGCCGTCCTTTCTTGTGACATCCATCTGTACCCGGATATACAGCCGTCCGTACCGTCTGACCCCACTACGTAATGTTCCTGTCACCACTCTGCGGAGCGAACACGAACAGCTCGGCGCTGAGGTCTGGGGCTTGATGGGAAGCGCTCATGAACGCGATCACCTGGCGACCGGCGACGCTCTCGACCGCGCTCCGCATGCGCGCGCCCAGAGCCTGCTGGATGGCGTGGCGCGATTCCTGCACGGTGCTCCCTCTGCCGGCCTCGAACAGTGTCTGCTCGGCAGCTGTGTAGCCGCCACTCAGAAGCACAACCACCATGTCCTTGCCGGCCCAATAGGTCCTGCACTGGTCCGGCCCTTTTCCCACGGAGTCTCGGAAGATGCCGACGATCTCACGCGAGAGCGCCACCAGCATCCGGCCGCCGTCGAGCTGACCCATCTCATCGTGCACGCTGATCAACTCCGAGGAAGTCGGGGCTCGCTTCCCCGTCGTCTCCGGCGCCGAGGCCTTCGGTCAGCGCAACGAGGATCTCGAGCATTGCGCGCGTCGCCGATGATCGGTTGGACCGAGCGAGATGGGCGATCTTGACGTGCCTGCCCAGTCAGCCATGGGCGATGCGAAATCCCGCCGATTAGGCGCTTCGAACTGTTCGCGCACGATCTCCACGTTCTCTATCGTCGCCAGGAGTGACGCTCGGGTGATCGAGCCTACGGCTGGCCGCCTGACGGCTCAGCTCGATTACGGGAACGCGAGACCGGCCGTTGCTGAGCCTTGCGCAGAAACGGCCGCACCAGCCGACGCACGCGCACTACCTCATCAATGAACGGAAAGTGCCCGACCGCGGGCAGCACGTGGACCCGCGCCCTGGGAAAGACCTCGCGCTGCCGAGCTGCAAATCGTGCCGGGATATAGGGATCCTCCCGACCCCAGATCACCAGCGCCGGCAACCTGTTTCCCGCAAGTGCCGCCGCCTGGCGATCGGCGATGGTGAATATCTCCTGCCCGATTCCACGGTAGATCGCGGGTGCCGTCTGCCGGGCTCCTCCGTCGTAGTCCTCATACATCCGATCGATGAACGAGCTCGGCAATGGCTTTGGGTTTCGGTCGTTGAGACCCTGCCCGAAGGACTCCCGCGTCTGTATCCCGTTGTAGGCCTCACCGACAACGGGGGCCGCGCTGAGCAGCGCGAACTCATGGCCGGTGTAGCCCTTCAGCACCCCGGCGTCGATCAGTACGACGCTCTCGACCCGACTCAGATTTTGGGATGCCCACTCAAGCCCGTAGAAGCCTCCGAAGTCATGCATCACGAGGTGCGCTCGCCTGATGCCGAGACGATTCAGCATGGCATCGATGAAGCGCGCCTGGTTGGCCGCCGAGTAGTTGCGCCCGGCAGGCTTCGAGGCCTCACCGAACCCGGGGAAGTCAAAGGCCACGCTGCGCATGAATTCCCCGGACGTCCGCTCCAGATCGACGTAGTCAAGCGATGATCCCGGAAAGCCGCTGAGGTAGACGACGGCCTCGCGCTTGCGGCGTGGACCGGCCTCAAGCAGCCGGGTCTGGAGCCCGTCGACCGCGACGCGCCGCTCGCTGACCCCTCGGGGAAGTGTCTCTCCCGTCCAGTCCGGAATCGAGGCAGCCGCAACTGAGACGAAGACAGAGAACAGCAGCAGCGTCGTGACCGACACGGCAAGGAAATGCCTCGACATCCGCATGGTTTGTAAAGCTATACCACTAAGGGCATGGATTTCAACCGACAACTAGACTGCAACCGGTGAGTCGACGCACCTACTCGCAGTCCTGCTCGATGGCGCGGACACTCGATGTGATCGGTGAGCGTTGGACGCTGCTGATTTTGCGAGAGCTGATGCTCGGGCCGAAACGCTTCACCGACCTGCTTCCAGGCCTCGAGGGAATCGGAAAGAACCTGCTCGCGCTGAGACTGAAGCAGCTCCGGGCCGCCGGCCTCGTGGGCCGTCACGAGCTACCACCCCCTGCTGCCTCACGCGTGTACGAGCTGACAGCGGACGGGCGGGCCCTCGGTCCGGCGATGGCCGAGCTCGGTCGCTGGGGGATCGAGCGGCTCGACTCACCGCCGCCCGAGTTCCAGTTCCGCCCGGGATGGGCGATGTTCCCGCTCGCCTACATGGCCGACGCCGAAGCTGCGCAGGGTCTTGAGGAGACCTACGAGTTTCGAATCGCCGAGGAGCAGTTCCACCTCGAGGTCCGCGACGGCACGGTCGAGCCGCACACCGGTCCGGCCAATCACCCGGATCTGATCGTGACGATGGATCCCGCCACGCTCTCGGAGCTTTTCTTCGGCGACCTCGGCGCCCCAGACGCTCTCGCGGAGGGGCGCATCGGGATAGAGGGTGCCCCGGAAGCTCTCCAGCACGCGCTCGCTATCTTGGACGTGGATCCGCAGGCGGCGACCTGAAGGCCTGGAGCATTTGCTCGCGCTGCGGTCGCGCCTCCGCTCCACAACTGGGTCGCCGCACAATCCGATCGCCGGCCCGCTTCGTCGCTAGGCGTGACGCTCGGGTGATCGAGCGAGCCTTGCTCAAGGTCCCCGATCGAGGCCATGAGGCCCCCCCGAGCTTCTCATTCCTCAGGGCGACGTTCCTGGCGCACAAGGAGGATGGCGACGATGGCCAGCCACAGTGCGAACAGCGCAAACATGAACTGCCCGAGGCCGAAGAACGTGCCGAGCAGCATGACGGCGGCGACAGGTAGTCCGGCTCGGGCCAGCCAACCCGGCAGGAGAGGACCTGAGCGGTTGGCAAGCGAGGTGGCCACCACGAGGGCGGCTGCCGGCAAGGGGAACAGCAGAAATCCCGTGTTGCCAAGGTCAAAAAGCGCGGCGGCCACCGTGGGGTCGCGCTGATCGCCAGCCTGAACGGCCGCGGCTCCCCATCCGCTGAGCTGGATGGTCAACGGCACCAGTAGGGCGACTCCTCCGATCAGCGCCACAGGCGCGCAGAGCCCATCCCCGGCTTCGACTCGTCGGATCGCTCGCCACAGACTGGCGAGAAACCACGGATAGAGCACAAAGCTGCCGAGCGCGACTGAGAAGGTGTTCAGGAGGTGACCGCCTCGGTGCTCCGCGAAGTACGTCGCGAGCACCTCTGCGGGAGCGTCGCTTGCTGGCGGACTAGCGCCAACGGCCGCAGCGCCCAGCGCGAGCGAGAGCAAGAATCCCAGACCGCCCAGCGGAGCAAGGCGCTCCCATCGCCGTCTTGTCATTGCCATGCATGCCCTCTTGCCGGCCGCGAACCGTTCCTACGAGGGTACCCGCCGGAGCGGCGGCGGCCGAATCCACCGCTTCATGTCGAACAGCGACCCTGAGACACGGCACGGTCCCACGTTCTCCTGCGACGTCGTCCGCGCAGCATCGCGGCTACGGAAGCCCATCCTCCAGCCAACGGCGGTATTTCCGGGCAACGAGTCCATTCCCGCGGCCCGCTGTGCATTCGCTCTGAATTCAGGGCCGAGGAAGCCTCGAGAAACGCGCTCTGGGACTGGCTCGCGGCTACACCCGCATCCTCACGCTCGGACCGAACAGTCCGACGCAACGGAGATGGTCTTCCTAGTGGACCTCCCCCGCCCCGGTGGACAGTTTCGGATTAGGGGATGAGGGCTTCAACTAGATCATCTTTCTGGATCAGGTCCGTGTCCAGGGTCTTGCCAGCGGAGAGCTCTTCGAAGCGCTCCGGCGAGAGCATCCCGAGCGAGCTGTGCAACCTGATCCGGTTGTAGAAGACCTCGATGTGCTCGAAGATCGCGGTCCTCGCCGCGGCTTTCGTCGGCCAGGAGCTGCGGTAGATCAGATCCTTCTTGAGCGAGCAGAAGAACGACTCGATCATCGCGTTGTCGAAGCAGTCGCCCTTGGATCCCATCGACTGGACGATGCCCGCCTCGCGCAGACGGTGGGAGAACACCAGCGCGACGTATTGGCTGCCCTGGTCGGAGTGATGAACGAGCCCTTCGGCGGGCCGGCGACGGGCAAGCGCCATCTCGAGGGCATCGACCACGATCTCTGCGCGTAGGTGATCAGCGATCGCCCAGCCGACGCAACGCCGCGAATAGCAGTCGATCACCGAGGCCAGATAGAGCCAGCCCTCCCACGTCCGGATATAGGTGATGTCGGCAGCCCAGAGGCGATTGGGCGCTTGCGGATAGAAGTCGCGCTCGACGAGGTCGGGTGCGCAGCGGACCCCGGGGACGCTGATCGTGGTGCGGCCACGACGCTTCTTGATCATGCCGGTCAAGCCCTCGCGGGCCATCAGCCGCTCGACGCGCTTTCGCGAGACGCGGATTCCATCGAGGCGCAGCTGGGCGTGGACCCTCGGCGAGCCGTAGGTCTTGCGGCTGTCTTTATGGACGCGCTTGATCTCTTCGATCAGCAGCTCGTCTGAGAGCTCCCGATCTGAGGGTCCGCGAACACGCCAGGCGTGAAAGCCAGAGCGCGAGACGCAGAGCATCCGGCACATCATCCCGATCGAGTAGTCGGCCTTCTGCGCCTCGATGAACATGAAGTTGCTCACCGGGTCGGTTCCGCTGCGAAGAAGGCCGCGGCTTTTTTCAGGATCTCTCGCTCCTCGGTGAGGATGCGGACCCGCTTGCGCAGGGCGGCGAGCTCTTGACGCTCGTCGGTCCTCAGGCCGTCGCTTCGACCGCCATCGATGTCGTCCTGGCGGACCCAGCGCCGCAGGGACTCCGGCGCGATCCCGAGGTCAGCGGCGAGCTTCTCAAAGGACCCGGCATCAGATCGATATAGGGCAACTGCCTCTGCCTTGAACTGCTCTGGATAGCGAATGCCTCGTGGCACTTGGACTCCTTTCTGGAGCCGCTGCGCGGCCCCAGGTCAAGTGTCCACGAAAGCGGGGGAAGTCCA
>JACCVG010000226.1 GCA_013698335.1 Thermoleophilaceae bacterium | reverse complement strand
GCTGCCCGACATCGATCTCGACTTCCCGCGCGACATCCGCGAGCGGCTGATCCCGCGCGTGCACGAGCGCTACGGCCGGGAACGCTCGGCGCTCGTCGCGACCTTCCCGACCTATCGCGTCCGCGGGGCGATCCGCGACTTCGGCAAGGTGCTCGGTCTGCCGGTCGGCGAGATCGAGCGCGCCGCGCGCTCGGCCGATCCGTGGCAGGCCGACCGCAGCGCCAGCGACATCAGCGAAGCGGTCGGCTCGGTGCGCGCCGGTTCGATTCGCTGGCGGGCGCTGGCCTGGCTTGTTCGCGCATCCCAGGGGTTGCCCCGCCACGTCGGCCAGCACCCGGGCGGGATGGTCGTCGCGACTCGCCCGTTGATCGACATCTGCCCGATTCAGCCGGCCGCGATGGAAGGCCGCCAGATCGTTCAGTGGGACAAGGACTCCTGCTCGGATGCCGGCTTCCTCAAGATCGACCTGCTCGGGCTCGGGATGCTCTCGGCGGTCGAGGACTGCATCACCCGCGTCACTCGTGCACGCGGCGAGCAGATCGATCTCTCGCGGATCCCGCTCGACGACCCCGAGGTTTATGCCTGCATCCAGCGCGCGGACACTATGGGCGTCTTCCAGATCGAAAGCCGCGCCCAGATGCAGAGCATCGTGCGCACGCAACCGGAGAACCTCGACGACCTGACCGTCCAGGTAGCGCTGATCCGGCCCGGCCCGATCCAGGGCGGTGCTGTCCACCCCTACATCGAGCGGCGCAAACGGCTGCGCGCCGATCCCGCATACGAGATTCCCTACGAGCATCCCTCGCTCGAGCCGATCTTGGCCGAGACGCTTGGGGCGATCGTCTTCCAGGATCAGGTGCTCGAGGTCGCGATCGCTTTGGCGGGCTTCTCGCCGGCCGAGGCTGAGGGGCTGCGCCGCGCGATGAGCCGACGCCGCTCGGAGGCCGCGATGCGCTCCTACGAAGTCAAGTTCGTCGAGGGGGCGATCAGCAACGGCGCTTCGCGCGAGGTCGCCGAGCAGGTCTACGCAAAGGTCGTCGCGTTCTCGGGCTTCGGATTCCCGAAGGCCCACTCGGCGGCCTTCGGGTTGCTCGCCTACCAATCGACCTGGCTGCGCGTCCACTACGGGCCGGAGTTCCTCTGCGCGCTGCTCAACGAGCAGCCGATGGGCTTTTACCCGCCCGATGCGCTCGTCCACGAAGCCCAGCGCCGGTCGATCGAGGTGCTCGGGCCGTGCGTGCTGCGCAGCGAGGTCGGCTGCGGTGTGGAGCGGCGCGACGGAGAACTCTGCGTGCGGATCGGCCTCGGCCACGTCAACGGGGTCAGGGAGGAGGACGTGCGGGGGATCTTCGCCGAGCGCGAGCGGGGGGGACGGTTCGGATCGATCGCCGACCTGGCTGCGCGCTGCGGTGCGCGCCGCGATTCGCTCGAGCGGCTCGCCTGGGCCGGCGCCTGCGACACGCTCGTCGAGGGGGGGCGTCGCGAGGCGCTCTGGTTGCTCGGCGCAGCGAGCGGCGCGACGATCGTCCCGGCAGGGACGCAGCTTTCGCTCGGCATCGAGCCCGCACCGGCGCCCGCGCTACGTGAGCTCGGCGCCTGGGAGCGGATGCTCGCCGACTACGGATCGACCAACGTCACGCTGGCCGAGCACCCGCTCGCGCTGATGCGGCCGGAACTGTCGGAGGAGCTCGTCACGAGCGCCGATCTGGCGCGGCTGCCGGACGGCTCGCGGATCCGGGTCGCTGGGCTCGTCGTCGCCCGCCAGCGGCCGCAGACCGCCAACGGGGTCACGTTCATGCTGCTGGAGGACGAGCACGGAATGATCAACCTGATCGTTCCCGTGAAGGTCTACGAGCGAAGCCGGATGACCGTTCGCTCAGAGCTGCTGCTGAGCGCCGCGGGCAAGCTCGAGCGCCGCGAGGGCGTGACCAACGTGCTCGTGTCCGAGGTCGTGAAGCTAGAGAACTCTGACCTGCCGCGCGCCGAGGTCCGCCACATCGAGCCGCGCCTGGCCTGGAGTACGGAGGAGGACGGTGCCTCAGAGGGCGAACTGCGGGCGGTGCTGCCGCGGCCGCAAAGCTTCGGCGGACGCTGACCGGCCGTTCGTCGCGGAGTCGGGGATGGAGCTCGGCGTCCGCGAGGGCTACGAGAAGCTAGACGAGATCCTCGAGCGAATGGGCGGGCGGGTCTGAGCCGCGATCGCCGTAGATTCGTCCTTGACCGGACGGGTCTCCTTCGCGCCCAGCACCGACTTGTAGAACTCGACCGCGTCAGCGGCTCCGTCGGCCGCTCCGGCCTGGACATAGAATCAGCGCACGTGGCTCAAGCCTTGATAAGGGTCGAAGGGCAGGCGCCGGCTGGCTGAGCGCGGCCGAATCCTCGTCGGCACCTCGTCCTGGGCCGATCCGGGCTTCGTCAAGCGTTGGTACCCCGCTGGCCTGGCCGCCAAGGACCGGCTGCCCTGGTACGCGGAGCGGTTCGAGATCGTCGAGGTCAACGCGACCCAGTACGCGATTCCCGAGCGCGCGACCGTGGCACGGTGGGCCGAGATCACGCCCGACTCGTTCCGGTTCGACGTCAAGCTCCATCGATTGCTCTCGCGCCACGCCGCGCGAGAGGGCGAGCTTCCACCGGAGATGCGCGATCGCCTCGAAGTGTCCCCGCGCGGGCGCGTCAAGCTGACCGACGCCGTCGAGGCAGAGACGATCGAGCGGACGAAAACGGCGCTGGCGCCGCTTGAGCAAGCGGGGAAGCTAGGCGCCCTGCTGCTCCAGCTGACGCCGAGCTTCGACCCGCTGCGCAACTCGCTCGAGGAGCTCGTGCCGCTGATCGAGGGCTTCAAGCCGTGGCGGCTCGCGGTCGAATTTCGCCACCGCGGCTGGGTCGAGGGCGAGCGGGCCGAGGCGACCCTCGCGTTCCTCTCCGAGCATGAGGCGGCGTTCGTCGCGGTCGACGCCCCGAAGGAGGTCCACGTGCCGATCATGCCGGACCTCGATGCCGTTACGGCGCCGGCGCTCGCCTATATCCGGATGCATGGCCGAAATGCTGAGGGCTACATGCGCGGCAAGTCCGTCGCCGAGCGGTTCGGCTGGATCTATTCGGATGCCGAGCTCGAGCAGATCGCCGGGCGCGTCGAGCGGCTCGCGGTCGACGTGGAGGAAGTGCACGTGATGTTCAACAACAACCGTGACGACGATGCTCCGAAGGCGGCACGTCGGTTCCGCGCGTTGATCGGCCAGGACCCGGGACCCGAGGCCGAGGAGGGTCAGCAGCGACTGATCTGATCAGCGTGCGAGCAGCTCGAAAGCGTGCCCCATCGCGGGGGCGAGCTCGCCCCCGATCTGGGCAATGCTCGGCGGGTTGCCGGGGAAGTTGACGATCAGCGTGCGACCGCGGATGCCCGCCATCCCGCGCGAGAGCATCCATTTGTCGGTGTGGGGCCGCGAGGCGATCCGCATCGCCTCGCCGATCCCCGGCGCCTCGCGGTCGATCACCGCGCGGGTCGCCTCGGGGGTGACGTCGTCGGGAGAGAAGCCGGTTCCGCCTGTCGTGAGGATCAGCGCACAGCCGAGTTCGTCGGCGAAGTGGATCAGCCGCCCCTCGATCGCCGCGCGATCGTCGGGGACGATCTCGGCGGCGACCAGCTCGAGCCCGAGCTTGGCGATGAACTTCGCGAGCGCCGGGCCCCCTTCGTCGGTCCCGTCCCCGGCCGCCTTCGAGGTCGAGACCGTCAGCGTCGCCGCACGGATCACTCGGCCCGCCAGTCGTTGCGACCGCCGGTTTTCTCGATCAGCCGAACCCGCTCGATCGAGACCCCGCGTTCGAGCCCCTTGACCATGTCGTAGATCGTCAGCGCGGCGACCGAGCAGGCCGTCATCGCCTCCATCTCGACACCGGTGCGCCCGACGGTTCGCGCCTCCGCCTCGACCGTAACGAGACCCGTGTCGGGATCGACGACGATCTCGACGTCGACGAACGAAAGAGCCAGTGGGTGGGCCAATGGGATCAGCTCCCAGGTGCGCTTGGCGGCGCCGATTCCGGCGATCCGAGCCGGGCCGACGACATCGCCCTTCGGTCCGTCGCCACGCGCCACGGCGGCTGCGGTCGCCGGCTCCATCCGGACCAGGGCAGCCGCGCGTGCACGCCGCTCGGTTTCCGGCTTGGCGCCGATGTCGATCATCCGCGCCGAACCGTCCTCGGCGATGTGCGTGAGCCGCTGGTCGCTCATACGCTCGGCACGGTCCCTTCGATCCATTCGGCCCGTTCCCCGTCGACCTCGCGCTTCCAGATAGGAGCTTCGGCCTTGATTTGGTCGATCGCCTCACGGGCGGCCGCGAAGGTCTCCTCGCGGTGGCCTCCCGCGACGACGACGACGACGCTCGGCTCCCCGAGGGCGACGGCGCCGATTCGGTGCTCCGCGGCGATCGCGACGATCCCGTTGCGTTCGAGGCAGCCTTCGAGCACCTGGCGAATCTTCGCCTCGGCCATCTCGGCGTAAGCCTCGTAGTCGAGCCGCTCGACCGTCCGCGTCACGCCCTCGAAGGTGACCACGGCACCGGCCGCGGGCGCCCGAACCAGGTCGGTGATCGCCCGCGGGTCGAGCGCCTCGGAGGTCACTCGGACGTGAATCGGAGCGCCGCCGCTGACCGGCGGGATCAGGGCCAGCTCATCACCGGCGTGGAGCGTAGTGCTGGCCGCAGCGTAGTCGCGGTTGACCGCCATCACGACCGGCAGCCGTTCGAGCGCGGGGCCGAGCTCGCCGACCTCGCCCAGCGCGCGCAGGGCGTCGGAGACGGTCGCACCCTCGGGGAGCGAGAGCTCGACCGACGGACCGCCGGCCAACTCACGCAGCATCGCGAACATGCGGACGCTGACCTCCACCTCAGCCCCCGATCGCGCTCATCGTCCGCGCTGGCTGCTGGAAGCCGGGGTCACCGACCCGGTGCTTGAGCTCCTTGCGCCAGACCGCTTCGCGGACCAGCGACTCCAGGCCGTCATCGTCGATCCCCGATCGCAGCGCCCCGCGCAGGTCGGTCTCCCCGAGCGAGAACAGACAGGTCCGCAGCTGGCCGTCGGCGGTCAGGCGGATGCGGTTGCAGTCGTCGCAGAAGGGCTCGCTGACCGGGTTGATGAAGCCGATCTCGCCCTGACCGTCGGCGAAGCGGAAAACGCGCGCGGTCGAGGACGGTTCCCGCGGCAAAGGCTCGAGCGGATGGACCGCATGGATGATCTCGCGCAGCGCGTCGCCCGGCAGCACGTCGTCGGGGGTCCAGGCGTGGTCGCCGTCGAGCGGCATGAACTCGATGAAGCGGACCTGGTAGCCGGTGTCGCGGGCGAACTCGGCGAACGGGACGGCCTCTTGCTCGCTGAAATCGCGCAGCGCCACGGCGTTGACCTTGATCGGCCGGATCGACTCGTGCCGCCCGATCGCCGCGAGCCCGCGCAGGACCTGGTCGAGAGAGTCACGCCTCGTGAGCTGGAAGAAGCGGTCGCGCTGGAGCGAGTCGATCGACACGTTCACCCGGCCGATCCCGGCCTCGACGAGCGCATCGGCGTCGCGCTCGAGCAGGTAGCCATTTGTGGTCAGCGAGAGGTCGATGAGCCCGGGGATCGCCGCGAGGCGAGCGACCAGCTTCGGGAAGTCACGCCGCACGAGCGGCTCGCCGCCGGTCAGACGGACATCGGAGACGCCCATCGAAACGAGTAGCGCGACGATCCGCTCGATCTCCTCAAAGGTCAGGATCTCCTCGCGCTCGAGCCACTTCAGGCCGTCGGCGGGCATGCAGTACTGACAGCGGAAGTTGCAGCGATCGGTGACCGACACCCGGAGATCGCCGATCTCCCGTCCGTGGCCATCGACCAGCGGTTCGCGACTTTTCACCATGCTCACAGGGTACGCACCGCGCGATTGAGTCCTCCAAGTGCGGGGTATCCACCTGCTGAACCCGACCGAGAGGATCACGAAATGAGCAACGACGGCAAAGTCGACGAAGCAAAGGGACGCGTCAAGGAAGCCGCCGGCAGCCTGACGGGTGATGATGACCTCAAGAACGAGGGCAAGGTCGACCGCGCGAGCGGAACTGTCAAGGACAAGGTCGGGGACGCGACCGACAAGGTTAAGGACGCGTTGAAGTAGTCGCCGAGCCGCCCCCTTCCGGCGGCCTCCGAACCGAACCGTGCTAGACCGTACGAATGGCACAGCGGATCGGAGCGGGAGTCTCGGAAGGTAGTCCGGGAGCCGCGCGCTTCGCCGAAGCCGCGGCTTCCGCGGCGGCCGGTCTGGACGGAGCTACCCCGGACGCGGTCGTCATCTTCGGCGGTGGTGCAAACCTGCCCTGGTTCCAAGACGGGATCGCCGCGGTGCGCGAGCACCTGCCGGCCGAGACGATCATCGGCTGTGGCGCTCAGGGAGTCCTCGGTGCCGGCCGGGAGGTCGAGGGCGGCGGGGTCGCCGTCTGGGCCGCGTCGCTGCCGGACGCGCGCATCGAGTCCTTCCACATCGAGACCGAGCAGCTCGACGACGGGCGGATCGCGGTTGGCGGTCTGCCCGACCTCGACGAAGCCGAGGCCCTGATCGCGCTCGTCGACCCCTACAGCTTCCCGATCGAGCCGCTCCTCGGCCAGCTCGCCGAAGCCCAGCCCGGCCTCCCAGTGATCGGCGGGCTCGCGAGCGCCGGTGGCCCCGGGGCGGGTGCGCTGATCGTCGACGGTGAGCTCGTCGGCAACGGCGCCGTCGGTCTCGCGCTCTCCGGCGTCGACTTCCACTCCTGCGTATCTCAGGGTGCGCGGCCGATCGGCCCGGAGATGGTGGTTACCGCTGCCGAGGGCAGCATCGTCTATGAGCTGGCCTCGCGACCGGCGCTCGACCGCATCCATCAGGCGATCGCCGAGCTCGACGCCGACGAGCGACAACAGGCGGCGCGCGGCCTACTGATCGGCGTGGTCGTGGACGAAAACAAGCCCGACTATGGTCGCGGCGATTTCCTGATCCGCGGGCTGCTCGGCGTCGACGAGGAGGAGCGCTCGGTGCGGATCGGCGAGTCGATGCGTGTCGGCCAGACCGTCCGTCTCCAGGTCCGCGACGCGCGCTCGGCGCACGAGGACCTCCACGCCGCGCTCGCTGCGAAGCGGGCCGAGCTGACCGCTCCGCCGGCCGGTGCGCTGATGTTCACTTGCAACGGGCGCGGATCGCACATGTTCGGCACTCCCGATCACGACTCCGGCCTGCTCGACTCCGCCTTCGACGGCGCCGCCGCTGCGGGGTTCTTCTGCGCCGGCGAGATCGGGCCCGTCGGCCTGCGCAACTTCGTTCACGGCTTCACCGCGACGATCGGGGTGTTCGGATCGTGATCGAGGGGGTCGAGCTGGTGCGGGCTCCCAACCCCGGACCGTTCACGCTCGAGGGGACCAACAGCTGGGTCGTCGAGGGTGCTTGGGTCGTCGACCCCGGACCCGACGATGAGCAGCACATCCAAGCGCTGCTGGCCGCGGCCGGGGGCACGCTCGAGGGGATCGTCCTGACCCACGACCACGCCGACCACTCGGCGGGAGCGCCCCGCCTCGCCGAGCTCGCCGAAGGAACGGTGATCAGCCATCCCGTCCACGGCGAGCGGATCGGCCCGTTCGAGGCGATCGCGACGCCCGGCCATGCGCCTGACCATGTGTGCCTGCTGCGTGGCGAGACGCTTTTCAGCGGCGACACCGTACTCGGCCACGGCAGCGTCTTCGTTCAGCCGGGGAACGGAGCGCTCGCCGCCTATCTCGACTCGCTGCGCGCTCTGCGCGAGCTCGAGCTGGACGTGATCTGTCCGGGGCACGGGCCGCTCGTCACGGATGCTCGCGCCAAGATCGAGGAGTATCTCGAGCACCGTCTGGCGCGTGAGGCCGCGCTGCTCGCGGCGCTTGGTGACGGGCTCCGCACCCAGGACGAGTTGCTCGACACCGTCTGGTCAGACGCGCCCGTCGCGCTGCGCCCCGCCGCGGCGATCACGCTGGCCGCCCACGCCGAGAAGCTGCGCGATGAGGGGCGCCTGCCCGACGACGTCGAGCGGGCCGTGCTCGGCCTCGCGGCCTGAGGGCGGCACGGCTCTTCAGGACGGGCCGAGGACCCGCGCCTTCGCGGCGCTGAACTCCTCGTCGCTCAGCGCACCTGAGCGCCGCAGCTCGTCGAGCTGCTCGAGCGCCGCGGCGACCGGACGTGTCCCGGCGACCTCGGTTTGGGGCGCACCGGTGACGGTCAGCGCACCGGACTGATCGCGCACGAGCGCGACGGCACCCGCACGCGCCGGGTCGAAGACGACGGCGATCCGCTCACCCGGCTCGGGTAGCCAGGAGCTCGGCAGCGTGACCTTCTTCTCAACGGTGAACGGGCTGCGTCCGGACGGCTCGACTCGCAGCCGGAGGTTCCAGCGCGGCACGTCGTTGATCGAGACGTGGGTGTGCTCGACCGTCTCGACGAGCGCGTCGGCACGCGTCCCGGTTGCAAGCAGCTTCCGGTCGGCGCTCCCGCCCGACATCGTCAGACCGCCGGAGAGCTTGACGATCACCGCCACCACGACGGACACGGCCAGCCAGATCAGCCCGATCATGCGGAGCACGGGACTTGCGGGGTCGGAGTCCGCGGTCGCGTTGGCGTCGAGGAACGCCGTCACCGGATCGAGGTAACTGATCGCGACCAAGCCGGCGCCCGCGAGCAGGAAAAAGCCGAGGATTCCCCACTTGGCCCGCCCGCCCGCGTTCATCAGCCAATTATCGCCGGTTCGGTGTTACGGTCGCCACGATGGCCGACCGATCGAACCCGCCCCCTTCGGCGGCGGCAAACCGGAGGCGTCGCTCGGCCGCGAGGTTCCGCCTACACTCAAGTGATGCCAGCCTCGCTCGCGCGCCTGCTCGTTCTCGGCGCCTGTCTTGTGGCCTCGCCGGGATCTGCTGTGGCGCACGACACGCAGCCGGCGCAGGGCGGCGCAACCGGATCGGACGCTGCTGAGGACCTCCCGCGCCTCGCGGCCGTCGGCGAGCGATGCGGCGGAGATCCGATCGATCCCGACAAGGTGTTCGAAGGCACCTTCGCCTCCTCGATTCAAGGCTCGTACGTGATGGTGCCTTTCGATGTCCCGAAGGGAACGGACGCCGTGCGCGTCAAGTACTGCTTCGATCAGCCGGAGCGAGACACGCCGCTCACCGGTCACACACTCGACCTGGGGCTCTGGGATGCACGGCAGGGCGGCCGTTCGTGGACCGCACGCGACTTTCGTGGCTGGGGTGGCTCGAGCCACCCGGACGTTACCGTCTCGCCACGAGGCTTTTCCAAGGCGAAGCGCTATTTGGAGGACCCGAAGGGAGATGTTCCCGGCCGGACGACGCGAGGCTTTATTCCCGGCCGGTTGCCGGCCGGCAAGTGGGCCGTCGAGCTCGGGGCCGCTTCGATCATCCCGCGCTCACAGGGTGACCAGGATGGCACGGTCGCCTGGCGGGTGGAGGTCGATCTGATCCGGGACCGCTCGCTGCGCAAACGGCCCTACCGACCGGCTCGCTACGACTCGCGTCCGGCCCAGCGAAAGGCGGGCTGGTATGCCGGTGACCTACATGTCCACGGGGAGCACTCCGCGCTCGGCGACGCGACGATGCGCGAGGTGTTCGACTACGCCTTCGAACCGATCTCCGATGGCGGTGCGGGGCTCGACTTCATCACCCTCTCCGACTATGTCACCGACAGCGCCTGGGGCGAGATCGGTCGCTACCAGGGCGACTACCCCGGGAAGCTGATCGATCGCAGCTCGGAGGTCATCACCTACCGTGGGCACATCGGCAACCACGCCAGCGAGCGCTACGTCGACCACCGAACCGGGCCGGTACTCAAGCGCCAGCGCGATGGCTCGCTCAGGTCGCTGCGCGGCTCGCGTCCGGCCTCCAGCGTGTTCGCCAAGATCCGCTCGGCCGGTGGGTTCACGCAGATCAATCACCCGACCATCTTCCCCAACGCGATTCCGACCTTCGGCAACCTTTGTAGAGGCTGCTCTTGGGACTACAGCGCGGCGCAAACTAATTACGCGAAGGTCGACGCGATAGAGATCGCAACTGGTCCACCGGGGCTTCGAACTCCACTGGAGATCGGTCCGAATCCGTTCACCCTCACAGCTCTCGATTTCTACGAGCAGGCGTTGAGCAACGGGCATCGGATCGCAGCAGTCGGGGTCAGCGACTCCCACCTCGCGGGTAGGACTCGGGATCCCGTCACGCAGGCTCCGGTTGGAACCGCGACGACCGTGCTGCACGCGAAGGAGTTGTCCGAGCGAGGCATCGCCGAGGCGATTCGAGCTGGACACACGTACGTCAAGGTTTTCGGCAATGTGGGACCGGACCTGCGTTTCGATGCGAAGGCCGACGGGAGCGGCGAGCGGGCGATCATGGGGGACAGGCTGCGCGCACGAGAGGCCGGCTTTCGCGCCCGCGTGATCGGTGCCGATCCGGCGCTCGACCTCTTCAAGCCCGGGCCGTACGTCCTCCAGGTGTTGCGCAACGGCGCCCTTCATCAGATCGCCCCGATCACGGCAAGGGACCAAACCGTCGACTTTCGCTCGAGCGGGCCAGGCCGCTATCAGCTACAGCTGATGCGCGGAACGGGAGTCGCCGCGATCAGTTCACCGATATACCTCCAGCCATAAGCCGACACGCGGGGTCGGGAGTGCAGCGGGCGTTACGGGCCTCCTAGACTGAAAGGTGCAACCGCCTCAACGGAGACCGATCGCCATCATTTCGACCAACCAGTTCAAGAACGGCAACCACATCGAAGTCGATGGCAAGATCTTCAAGATCGTCGACTTTCAGCACGTCAAGCCGGGCAAGGGCAGCGCATTCGTCCGCACGAAGCTCAAGCGGATCGAGGACGGCAACCAGATCGACAAGACGTTCCGCGCGGGGGAGAAGTTTCGCTCGGTCCGCACCGAGACCCGCAAGATGCAGTTCCTCTACACCGACGGCACCGACGCCCACTTCATGGACACCCAGAGCTACGAGCAAAGTGCGGTCCCCGAGGTCTCCCTCGCCGACAGCCTGCGCTGGGTGCTGCCGAGCGAGGAGGTCGAGGTCCTCTATGTCGATGACGTGCTCGCTGACCTCCAAGTCCCGAGCGCGGTCGAGTTGAGCGTGTCGGAGACCGAGCCCGGCCTGCGCGGGGATACCGCTTCCGGCGGCGGTGACAAGCCGGCAATACTCGAGTCCGGGGTCAGCGTGCGCGTACCACTGTTCGTGAATATCGGCGACAAGATCCGCGTCGATACCCGCACCGGCGAGTACCTCAGCCGCGTTTAGGACAGCGAGGGATGCGCCGTTCAGAGCAGCGCCGTGCCGCGGTCTTCGCCCTCTACCAACAGGACGTCACCGGTCGCGCGGCCGCCGGACAGCTCGATCCGACGACCCGTGCCCTGACCCACGAGCTGGTCGATGGCGTCAGTGCGCACCGCGAGCAGATCGACGCGCTGATCGAGGCTCATTCGCGGGGCTGGACGCTCGAGCGGATTGCTCCGCTGGAGCGCAACATCATGCGTGTCGCGCTGTTCGAGATGCTCCACCGCTCCGACATACCGGACGAGGTCGCAATCGACGAGGCGATCGAATCCGCCAAGGAGCTCTGTGGGGCCGAGGCTCCGGCCTACGTCAACGGCGTGCTCGGCGCCGTCGAGCGTGAGCGGATGGCTCCCTCGTGAGTGAGCCGGGCACAGAGGTTGGCGCGCTCGTCAACGAGCTCGAGCTGGCTGCGGAGGGCCTGCGCAAAGGGGAGCTCGATGCCGACGAGGCGGCGGGACTCGTCGACCGCTGCGCCGAGCTCGCCGCCCAGCTCGCGGCTGAGCTCGACCGCCAGGCCCGGGAGCTCGAGGCAGACAGCCTCGCACCGGGTCAGGAGCGGCTGCTGTAGATGGGCGGTGGTCGCGGCGGCGGCGGTTATCCCGAGGAGCTGCGGGCGCAGGTCGACCGCTACCTCGAGTCGCTGAGCTTCTCGGACACCGCGGCGACCGCCGGGCTCGAAGCGGCGATGCGCTATTCGCTGCTGGCCGGCGGCAAGCGGATCCGGCCGGTTCTCTCGCTCGCAACCGCGCAGGCGTTGGGTCGCGAGCCGGCGAGCGTGATGCCGTTCGCCGCGGCGCTCGAGCTGATCCATACCTACTCGCTGATCCACGACGACCTGCCGGCAATGGACGACGACGAGCTTCGACGCGGGCGGCCGACCTGCCATGTCGCCTTCGGTGAGGACGTGGCGATTCTCGCGGGGGATGGGCTGTTCGCCGAAGCCCTGCGCCACCTTCTCGAGCGCCAGGCCGATCCCGCGGCGAACGTGCTCGCGGCGGCGATCCGGCTCGTGAGCGCGGCCGGGGTCGAGGGGATGGTCGGCGGGCAGTACATGGATGTCACGGCACCGGAGGATCTGGACCCTGCGGCCTTGCGGGACCTGCACGAACGGAAGACCGGCCGGTTGATCGGAGCCGCGATCGAGGCCGTGCTGCTTCTGAGCGGGGGCGACGGACCTGCGACAATCGCACTCCAGAAATTTGCCGCGGAGCTCGGCGTCCTGTTCCAAATCGTTGACGACATCCTTGACGTGACCGGGGACGATGCTTCCCTAGGCAAGCCCGGTGGCTCAGACGCCCGCCACGGCAAGCGAACTTACGTCAGCGTTTACGGACTGGAGCGTGCACGCGAGTTGGCCGAGCAGTCCCATTCGAGCGCTCGCGCCGCGCTATCGGGCTCCGGCTACGACACAGAGACCTTGACCCAGATCACCGACTACATCCTCACTCGCCAGACATGAGCTTGATCGAACGGATCGACTCCCCGGCGGACCTTCACGGGCTGACCGAGCCCGAGCTCCAGCAGGTCGCCCAGGAGGTGCGCGAGCTGATCATCGACACGATCGGCGAGATCGGCGGCCACTTCGGCGCCAACCTCGGCACCTGCGAGATCGCGGTCGCCCTCCACAGCCTGCTCGACTCCCCGCGCGACAAGGTGCTCTGGGACGTCGGCCACCAGGCCTATCCGCACAAGATCCTGACCGGCCGCCGCGATGAGCTCTCGACAATCCGCAAGTACGAAGGGCTCGCGCCGTTCTGCTCGGTCGAGGAGTCCGAGCACGACATCATGGGCGCCGGCCACGCGTCGACCTCGATCTCCTACGCGGTCGGGCTCAAGGAGGCGATGCGCCAGGGGCATGGCGAGGACGGCCACGTCGTCGCGGTGATCGGCGACGGTGCGTTGACCGGCGGCGTCGCGTTCGAGGCGCTCCACAATGCGGGCGGGCTCGACCTCCCGATCGTGATCGTGCTCAACGACAACGGGATGTCGATCTCACCGAACGTCGGCTCCCTCTCGCGCTACTTCAATCGCGTCCGCCTCAATCCGAAGCTCTACCACGCGCGCGAGGGGATGGAGTCGAGCCTAACGAGGCTTCCGGCCGGGCTCGGCGAGCGGTTCGAGCGGTTCGGGCCGATCTTCAAGGAGTCGCTCAAGGCCTACTGGGCGCCGGGTCTGCTCTTCGAAGAGCTCGACCTCGCCTACGTCGGCGTGATCGACGGCCACGACGTCAGCGCGCTGCGCGAGGCGATCGGCGAGGCGCTCAAAGCCGACCGCCCGGTCGTCGTGCACTGCAAGACGGTCAAGGGCAAGGGCTTCTCTCCGGCCGAGGACGGCGGGCTCGAGGGGATGGAGAAGTGGCACGCGGCCAAGCCCTCCTCGATTGTCAGCCGCCGCCCCGCCCAGCCCAAGGAACCCCAGCCCGCCGCGTCGGCCGCGCCGCCGCAGTACACGACGGTCTTCGGCGAGGCGATGGTCGCCGAGTGTCACCGCGATGAGCGCGTCTGCGGGATCACGGCTGCGATGAACTCCGGGACCGGGCTCAACATCCTCCAGAAGGCGATGCCCGAGCGCTACTATGACGTCGGCATCGCCGAGCAACATGCGATCTTGTTCGCGGCCGGGCTGGCGCTCCAAGGCGCGCGGCCGGTCGCAGCGATCTACTCGACCTTCCTGCAGCGCGCCTTCGATCAGATCGTGCACGACGTCTGCCTGCAGAGGCTGCCGGTCGTCTTCGCGATGGATCGCGCGGGGTTGGTCGGCGACGACGGGCCGACCCATCACGGGGCCTTCGACATCTCCTACCAGCGCTGCCTACCGCACATCACGCTGATGGCGCCGAGGGATGAGGCGATGCTGGTGAACATGCTCCGGACCGCGCTGCTCTTCGACGACGGCCCGGTCGCGATCCGCTACCCGCGCGGGGAGGCCGAAGGCGTCGCCCTACCGGCAGATCCGGCGCCGATCGAGATCGGACGCGGAGAGATCCTGCGCTCAGGCGATCGCGTGGCTCTCGTCGGCTACGGCTACGGCGTGCCGCTGGCGCTCGGCGCCGCAGATCGGCTGTCGCTCGAGCATGGGCTCGACTGCACGGTCGCCGACGCGCGTTTCGCCAAGCCACTCGATGCGCCGCTGCTCGAGGAGCTCGCGGCCGAGCACGAGGTCGTCGTCACGATCGAGGAAAACGTGCTCGCCGGGGGTTTCGGCGCCGGGGTCGTCGAACTGCTCTCCGACGCCGACGCACTCTCGGGCGCGCGTATCCTGCGTTGCGGCCTCCCGGATCGCTACGTCACGCACGGCAAGCCTGCGCTGCTGCGCGAGGAGGTCGGCTTGACGGCCGAGGCGATCGCCAAGCGGGTGGCCGACGCGGTACTTGATCCACGTGGCGCGCTGGCCTAGCGCCGCGCCCATGACCCGTAAATAGAACGACCCGCCGGTGAGAGCGGGCCGTTCTGAGGGAGGAGTATGTGATGCGTCTTATGTGATCTATGCGGGAAGTTTTGTTGTCGCGAGCGTCCGTGTGGGGCGGATAGGACGAAGCAAGTTATGTCTAAGTAAGTTACGCCCCGAAGCGCATGTCTTGTGTGATGTCGATCACACGACTCCGCGGACTTCCACCCCGACGCGGGTACCCTGCCTTCGATGGCTCGCACGAGGCTCGATCTGCTGCTGGTCGAACGCGGCCTCTATCCGACCCGGGCGCGCGCCGCGGCGGCCGTGATGGCGGGACGGGTGCGGATCGGTGGGCCGGGCCAGACAAAGCCGGGACGCTTGGTCGCCGAGGATGTCGCCGTTGAGGTCGAGGCGGGTGCGGAGTACGTCTCACGCGGGGGAATCAAGCTCGCCAACGCCCTCGACGCGACGGGCATCGACCCCGGGGGGCGGTCGTGTCTGGACGTCGGCGCCTCGACGGGCGGTTTCACCGATTGCCTGCTCAAGCGGGGCGCGGCCGGGGTCACGTGCGTCGACGTCGGCTACGGCCAGCTCGATTGGGGGTTGCGCCAGGATTCCCGCGTCACGGTTCTCGATCGTCTCAACGCGCGCGCGTTGAGCCCGGACTCGCTTCCGTTCGAGCCAGACCTCCTGGTCGCCGACGTCTCGTTCATTTCGCTTCGCAAGGTGCTGCCGGCGGTCCTCTCGTGCGCGGCCGATCGGTTCGACTGCCTCGCCCTGGTCAAGCCCCAGTTCGAGGTCGGGCGCGGGCAGGTCGGCAAGGGCGGGGTCGTCCGATCGGCGGCGGACCGACGCTCAACGCTTGCTGTGGTCGGGGAGGCGGTCGTCGGGCTGGGCTACGCGCCACTCGGCTTCGTCTCGTCGGGTCTGCCGGGGCCGGCGGGCAACCGCGAGACCTTCATCTGGATCGCCGAAGGCGGTCGGGACGGCCCGATCGACCCC
>JACCVG010000194.1 GCA_013698335.1 Thermoleophilaceae bacterium | reverse complement strand
CGCGCACGGTCGAGCTCGCCGGCCTGCGCGAGGCACTCCGCGAGCCAGAACGAACAGATGACGAACGCGCCCTCCTCCTCGCTCGTGCCCGTCCAACGCCGCACCAGCCCACCGGCCCCGAGCTCGCCGCCGATCGCAAACATGCTCCGCGAGTCGAACCGCGGGGCACACCACCAGTCGATCGATCCGGCCCGCGAGACGAGCGCGGCCGAGTGGCAGTCGCCGAGCAGCGCGTAGTCGGAGATCGGCAAGCTCATAGGGCGACGGCACTCGGCTGGGCCTCGACCTGCTTGGCCGCCAGGCGCTCGGCGAGGCGCGAGGCCAGCACCATGATCGTGAGTGCCGGGTTGGCGCTGCCTTGGGTCGGCATAACGCTACCGTCGCATACGAACAGATTCGACATCCCCCAGACGCGGTGGTCGGAATCGATGACCCCCTGCTCGGCGGTTGCGCTCATCCGGCAGCCGCCGACGAGGTGCGCGTAGCGGTCGATCGTGAGGACGTCCTGCGCGCCGGCGGCCTCCAGGATGCGCGTCAACGTGGCCTTCGCGTAGGCGATGTTTGCCCGGTCGTTGTCGCACTGGCTGTAGTCGAAGCGCGCGATCGGCATCCCGAAGGAATCGCACTGATCGGCGAGGCTTACTCGGTTCTCCGCGCGGGGAAGCAGCTCGCTGAGCGCACCCAGCGTCGACCAGTGGTTGTAGTCGCGCATGTACTCGCGCAGCGCCTTGCCCCAATGGCCGTCGGCGAGCACGTGCTCGGCCCAGCCGATCGGCAGCGGCGAGACGGTCTGCACGCTGAACCCGCGCGCGAAGCCGCGCGTCTGGTCGGTCTCGTAGAACTGCTCGCTCGAGACCTCAGGCGGTGGGCCCTTGTACATCCGCAGCGTCTCTGGAAAGCGCCCGGCGACCTGTGGCGCGCCCTGGACCATCACGTAGCGCCCGACTTGGTCGGCGCCGTTGCCGAGATCGGAGTTCAGCAGCAGCCGCGGGCTCTCGATCGAATAACCGGCGACCACGACGGCACTCGCACGCTGCCGGCGCTCGTGGCCGTCGCGGACGTAGCTGACGCCGGTGCAGGCATCCATCCCATCGGTCTCGATTCGGATCGCCATCGAGTCAGCGCGGATCTCCACGCCGTGCTCGAGGGCGTCGGGGACGTGCGTGACGAGCGGTGAAGCCTTGGCGTTGACCTTGCAGCCCTGGAGGCAGAAGCCGCGATAGATGCAGTGCGGGCGATTGCCGAACGTTCCGTTTGTGATCGCCACTGGTCCGACGCGCATCTCGATGCCACATGCCCGCGCACCTTCCCAGGCGCGCTCCGCGGCGCCGCCGATCGGATGCGGTCCGTGGGGGTAGCCGTGCGGGTCGCCCCAAGGCCAGTGCTGACCCGCCACCGGCAGCTCCCGCTCGACGCGCTCGTAGTGCGGCTTGAGCTCTGGGTAGGCGATCGGCCAGTCCGCCCCGACACCGTCGCGTGTCAGGGTCTCGAAGTCCGACGGATGAAAGCGCGGCGTGTAGCCGGCGAAGTGCACCATCGAACCCCCGACGCCGTGGCCGCAGTTGTTCTTGCCGAGCTCGACAGGGTCCTCCCCACCAACGATGCGGTTAGCGTTCCAGTAGATGGGGTGCGCGCCCTCCTCGTCGGAAACCCAATCGGTATCGGGGTCCCAGAACGGTCCGGCCTCGAGCACGACGATCCGCCATCCGTGGCGCGCCAACCGCTGAGCAAGAACGCTGCCGCCCGCGCCGCAACCGACGATCAGCAGGTCGACTTCGTCTTCGTCGCGATAGGTGCGCATCCGATCGCGTCCCGGGACGCCGCGACGGTCGACGTCGAGCAGGAAGCGCGAGTTGTTGTCGACCACTTTCATCCGCGGTGCTCGGTCGGATGGTCAAGGCCGCGCTCGCGCACGTCCGCAACGGGGTCGATCACGAACGCCTCCTCCCCCTCCCACGGTTCCTTCTGCCCGATGCCCAGGCGCATGTACCCGCGCGGGTGGGCCGGGCCGCCGAAGCCGATCTCGTTCCACGCCCAGGGATGCGAGTAGAACGCGGCGAGCACGGCGCGCATCACGACCGCGAAGGCGTGGGCCACCGGGAGCTCGACCCAGACGCCCCCTGAGAGCCGCGCCTCGGCAAACGCCTCGCAGATCGCGAGCCGGCTCTCGGGATCGGCATCGCCGTAAGAGGCGGCATCGTGCTCGGCCGCGGCCTCGTCGAGTCCACGCGCGACAAGCCGCCATGTCTCACGGTCGTCGGGCATGTCGTCGTACTGAAATCCGTCGAGACGACCCTCGTGCAGCTTGGCGTCGACAAGCTGCAGGACCGGCACGCGCGGTTGACGATCCTGGGCGAGCACCGTGTCGCAGAAGGCGGTCAAAGTGCGCGCTTGGGTCGCGTCGAAAAACCGCAGCGACGGCGGGTCGAGCCGGGCGAGCACGGCGCGCCGGGTGGGCTCATCCCAATGCTCGCTCTGCTCGAGGACGTCGAAGTCTGGGTAGCGACCATGCATCTGCGGCGTCGTACCCCGACGCTGACGGGGGAGCCCGTCGGGGTCGCCTCCTCCGCCGTGCATCAGCGTTCTCGCGGGACGAGAGGAGCGACGAGCCCCAACGCACCGATCAGCGCCAGCGAGCCCGGTGCCAGAAGCGGCGGGCCCATGACGAGGTTGTAGAGCGGCTCCTGCAGACCACCGGGCTTGCGGCGGACGCCGCGCAGGTGCGTGTACACGCCGATCAGCCCGTCGAGGGTGTAGAGCGTGGAGACGATCGGCAGGGCGGTCTTCGCCGCACGCTCGGAGAACACACCGGCGACCCCGGCGGCGACCAGCGGGGGCGTCAGCGCGATCGGCGTCCACATCCACTTGTCGCCGAACGAGCCACGGTAGTGCTCGAGCCAGATCTCCCCGCCGAGCGGCAGAGCCGCTCCCGCGACCATCGCCGAGAGCGTGCGCTGCACGCGGCCCGCGCGGATGTTGGCGAGCAACCGGCGCGGGTTCGAAACGCGCCGGCGTGCTCTAGCCGATGAAACGCCTCCGCTAATCGAGCCGCGCGTGGCATGACTCCGGTGGGGCCTAGAGCGCATAAGCCTCGGCGTCTACGCGCCGTAGCTCGAGGCCGAGACCGGGCGAAGAGAGGTCGGGCGCGAGCACCCCGCCCTCGGGCTCGAGCACGCCGTCGAAGAGCATCCGCTCGATGCGGACGTGGTCATGGAAGTACTCCAGATGCACCATCGGCGCGATCGCGCAGCCGGCGTGGGCGTGAATCGACGGCGCGGTGTGCGCCGAGAGCGGGACCTCGTGCGCCGCGCACAAAGCTCCGACTCGCAGCAGCTCCGTGATGCCGGCACAGCGCGTGACATCGGCCTGTAGGACGTCTACCGCTCCCGCTTCGAGCATCCGCCGGAAGTAATTCAAGGTGTAGCCGTACTCGCCCGCCGCGATCGCCATCCCCGCAGGGGCGCGGTCACGCAGCAGCCGGAGGCCGGCGAGGTCATCAGAGGAGACCGGCTCCTCGAACCAGCTCACCCGCTGCTGGGCGAAGAACTCCGCCATCGCCAGCGCCTGCTTGCGCTCGTAAGCGCCGTTGGCGTCGACGAACAGCTCGCACTCCTCCCCGATCGCCTCGCGGGCCAAGGCGACACGCTCGTCATCGCGGTCGGGCTCGCGACCGACCTTCATCTTGACCATCGCGATCCCCGCGTCGGCCCAGCCCCCCAGCTGCGCCTGCAATCGCTCGAGATCGTAGGAGGTGAACCCGCCGCTGCCATAGATCGCGATCCCTTCGCGGACCGGTCCGAGCAAGGTCGCGAGCGAGACACCGAGCAGCCGCGCCTTCAGATCCCAGAGCGCGATGTCGAGCGCGGCGATCGCCGAAGAGGCGATGCCGGGCCGGCCGAGGTTGCGTACCGCCTCCACCATCGCCTGCCACGTCCCCGGCACCGCCATCGCGTCGCGACCCTCGACAACCGAGGCCAGGGTGTTCTCGATCAGCTGCGCAGCCGCAGCGTCGGCATAGGCGTAGCCGAGGCCACACTGATTGCCGGCGAGCACCTCGGCGACGATGATCGTCGTCGCGTCCCACGCGATCGTGCCGTCGGACTCGGGCGCGTCGGTGGGAATCCGATAAGCACCGACCACTACGTCTTGGATCGACACCGCCGCGCCATTGACCAGCGTGGGCGTCACGAGCGGTGCGGGAGGAACTCCTCGATCTTCTCCCGAAAGCTGCGCCTGATTATGTCGCGCGAGCCCGGGTCGCGCTTGAGCAACGCGCTAGTCAACGACCTGGCCTGGTCGAAGGTGATGTGCGGGGGCAGGGAGGCGACCTCGGGATCTGTCAGGGCCTCGATGACCACGGGGCGGTCGGCCCCGAGCGCGGCGTCCCACGCCGGGCCGATCTCCTCAGGCGTCGCGACACGGACGCCGCGCAGTCCGATCAAATCTGCGTAGGCCGCGTAGGGGAAGTCGGGCAGCCCTTGGGCGGCCTCGAACTTCGGGTCGCCGGCCATCGCGCGCTGCTCCCAGGTCACCTGGTTGAGGTCGCGGTTGTTGAGCACGAGCACGATCAACCGCGGATCGCTCCAGCGCTCCCAGTACTTGGCGATCGTGACGAGCTCGCTGTTGCCGTTCATCTGCATCGCGC
>JACCVG010000038.1 GCA_013698335.1 Thermoleophilaceae bacterium | reverse complement strand
CCTTTGCTCCATCCGCCCTACAATGCCCCGGACGGGGCGTGGCGCAGTCTGGTAGCGCACTCGGCTGGGGGCCGAGCGGTCGCTGGTTCAAATCCAGTCGCCCCGACTGGGAACCGCCCTGCAAATGGGCGGTTTCGTCGTTTAGGGGTCAGCGACGAGGGAGGAACTCCGGAGCCGCCGAGGCTCCAATAAGGCTCCATTCTTCATCGGCGATACTGCGCAGACGATGTCGCAGGAGAACGTAGACCTGATCGAGCGAGTCGTCGAAGCGTTTGACCGTCACGACCTCACGACGCTCCAACAGCTCTGCGACGAGGACTTCGAATTCGTGTCGGTCCTGGCCGTCGTCGACGAGGCTGATGCTACTTACAGAGGGCCGAATGCCTGGAAGGACTACTTTCGGGTGATCGAGGAGATGTGGTCCGAGTGGCATACGCGCGATATCGAGATCTTCGACACCGGCGGTGACCAGCTTGCTTGCCTGTTCCGTCTCGTAGGAACCGGGAAGCTCAGCGGGGTCCCCGTAGAACGGGCGCTCGGGATCACCTATCGGATTCGGGACGGCAGGCTCTGGCGGATGCGCTCCTATCCGAATCCGGCGGATGCCCTCGAAGCCGTGGGCCTGTCGGAGTAGGCGATGTCTCAGGAGAACGTGGAGATCGCGCGGGACGGTTTCGCCGCGCTCGCACGCGGCGACTTCGACTCGTTCCGCGCCTTCCTCGATGAAGAGGTCGAGTGGGTGAATCCGCCCTATGCGGTCGAACCAGGAACGAGACGCGGCCCTGGCGAGTTCCGAGACGCGCTCGGTCGGATGCGGGCAAGCTTCGGGGACGTCCAGGTGGAGGTCGACGAAGTCACGGAGGCGGGAGCGGATGCCGTCGTTGTGTCCGGACGCTGGACGGGAAGGGGAACCGGCAGCGGTGTTCCGATGGAAACTACGTTCTCTTCGGCGCTCACTCTGCGAAACGGCAAGATCGTCCGGTACCAATGGTTTCGCCAGAGGGCCGAAGCCCTCGAAGCCGTGGGCCTGTCGGAGAGCGACTAGCGGTCGAACAGCAGCATCCGGTCCGAGTCCGAAGTCGCCCACACTTCCCGTTCGGCGTGGGCACAACGGGTCATACTGCGCCTCGCCCCTCGAAATAGGAGAAGCGCCACCATGCCCGGCGTCGGGCAACGCCTCGAAGCGCTTGGTTGGGGCGAACAGGGCCATGCGTCCAGACCGTGCAGTGGGCTCGGCCCAGGCGTGGCGGGAGGGGCGCCGCTGATGGATCGCGTGACTAAGCTCTGCTCGTGCAATTGAGTCGCGCCATGCGACAGGCGACACTGGGTTTCGGTGCCCTCGCCGTCGCGATCTTTCTGGCGGTCACGCCGGAATCGCCTCGGGCGTCGGACGCGCGGCAGCCCGGCAGCACGACGCCGCTCGGGCTCACCGACTGCGAGCGGACCGAGGGCGTCTATCAGTGCTCGGGGCTGGTAGAGACCTGGGACGGAACGCCGCTCGACACAACCCTGACCCTGCCGTCAGCGCGGGCTCGGCGGCTGCCGCTGCTCACCATGCTGCACGGCTTCGCCAACAGTAAGCACGAGTTCCTCGATCCCGCGCAGAAGCACTACATCGACAACGCCTTCGCCTGGGCGCGCGACGGATACGCCGTGCTCACCCCCACCTCGCGTGGGATGTGGGGCTCGTGCGGGACGCCGGAATCACGACTAGCCAACCCCATCGCGTGCGCCGACGGGTACCTCCACCTCGGCGATATCCGTTACGAGGGTCGCGACCCCCAGTATTTGATCGGTCGCCTGGTCGATGAGGGCATCGCTGCGCCGCGGCGGATCGGCGTCATCGGCGAGTCCGGAGGCGGCGGTCCGACGATGATGCTGGCGGCGCTTCGCGACCGGGTGATGTTGCCCGACGGCAAGCTGGTGCCGTGGCGGAGCCCCGATGGGACGCGGCTACGGCTTGCCGCCGCCGGGGCAGTGATCCCGTGGACCGACCTGGTCGACGCCGCGCTTCCCAACGGCCGGGTCTCGGCGAATGGGGTCACGCCGCGCCGGGAGGCGACCCAGCCGATCGGGGTTGCGAAGGCGAGCTTCGTCAACGCGATTCTGCTCGCCGCGCAGTTCGCCATCGGCCCCGGCCAGCCGGTCGGCGAGCCGTTCGTCCCCGGACGCCCGATGGGCTACCTCGCGCCGCCGGGGACCGATCCTGAAGCCGACGTCGCCAGCTTTGTCGCGCGGATCAACGCCGGCGAGCCCTACACCGACCGCTACGCGCGCTTTGTCCGCGACGAGGTAGTCCGCTTTCACTCCGCCTACTACGTAAAGCCGAAGCGGCCGCCGCCGCTGTTCATGGCGGCGGGCTTTCCCGACGACCTGTTTCCGGTCGACCAAGTCCTGCGGTTCGCAAATCGTGCGCGCAAGCTCTATCCGGGGTTGCCGATGTCGCTGCTACTCGGCGACTTCGGCCACCAGCGCTCGTCGAACGACCCGCGTGACCGTAAGCGTTTGCTGCGGTCGATCCACGGCTGGATCGACCGCCACGTCCGGGGCGAGGGCCGTGCGCCGCGCGAAGGGGTGAGCGCGTACGCGCAGGTTTGCCCGAAGTCGCGAACGTCACTGGGGCCCTTTCTCGCGCCGACTTTCAATCGGCTCTCACGCGACGCGCTGCGGGTGCGCCGGCCACGGCCACAGAGCCTGACCTCGGTCGGCGGCAGCCCGCGGACCGCCCTCGCGATCGACCCCGCCGCAGGCGGCGGCGAGAGTTGCGTCGAGATCGAAGATGACGGGGCACCGGGAACCGCCCGCTACACGATCGCGACCGCCCGGCGACGCGCATTCACGCTGATCGGCGCACCCGCACTCCGGGCACAGCTCGACGTCAGCGGCGCGCCGCCAACCGAGACCCAGGTCGCAGGGCGATTGTGGGACGTCGCCACCGACGGCACGCAGAACCTCGTCGCCCGAGGTCTCTATCGCCCGAGTGAGGGGCTCAACCGCTGGTGGCTTCACCCAGCCGCCTGGCGGTTCGAGCGCGGCCACAAGGCCGTGCTCGAGCTGCTCGGAAACGACGCCCCCTACGGGCGGCCCTCGAACGACCCATTCGAGATCGAGCTTCGGCGGCTGCGCGTCACGCTGCCGGTTCGGCACTGACCCTTCAGCGCATGGGAGATCACGGTTTACTCCCGCGTCGGAAGTTCCGGCTACCGTGACGACATGCGGATGCTCACGGCGGGACTGGCGGTAGCGCTGTTCTCAGTCGTGTTGCCGGCGGGCGCCAGCGGGGCGCAGATCATCACCTGGCACACGGACAGCCGCTTCGTTGATCCCGCTAAGGCGGAGTCCGGGTACAACCATCCCGGCACGCCCCCCAGGCCGAATGCGCTGCGCGTCAACGTCTACCTGCCTGACGGCTACGACGCCGACTCCGCGCGCGGCTATCCGCTGCTGTTCCTCCTCCACGGCGTGGGAGATGCCTATGACTCATGGGCGCTGCCGGGGCAGGGAGAGATCATGGAGCTCGCGCGCGGCTTTGGCGGCATCATCGTGATGCCGGAGGCCGATCGCGGCTACTACACGAACTGGTGGAACGGCGGCCGGCGCGGTGATCCGGCCTGGGAGCGCTACCACCTCGACGAGCTGATCCCGCTCGTTGAGGACCGGTTCCCGATCCGGCCCGGACGTCGCTGGCATGCGATCTACGGTTTCTCGATGGGGGCGATGGGCGCGATGTTCTATGCCTCCCAACGTCCGGGCTACTTTGGCGCGGCGGGCGCCTCGCAGGGAACCTTGTCGCTGCAGCGGCCCGAGTTTCAGAACGAGCCGGCGTTCAGGGCCTTCATCGAGCAAGATCCCGAGGCGATCTTCGGTGACCCGCGCGCCCAGGAGTTCTACTGGGCCGGACATAACCCCACGAAGCTGGTCGCAAACCTCACCCACACCCGGCTCTACGTTGCGGTCGGCGACGGAATACCCGCCGAGGACGAGAATCCGGGGCCCGGCCAGCTGGCAGAGGTGGAAGTCCGGTTGCAGTCCGAGGACTTCGTCGCGGCGGCTCGCAGGGCGAGGATTCCGGTTACTTACCGGCCGCAGCGCGGAACCCATGACTGGCCCTCGCGCCGCCGCCATCTCGCTTACGCGATTCGCGAGTGGGGGTTATTCGATCCGGTCGCGGAGTCGCCTGGCAGTTGGAGGTACAAGACAGTGGCGCAGGTCGGTCGAATGTGGGGGTTCGGGTTCAGATTCGACGACCCGCCCGAGCAAGTCAACACCCTCTCTCGCGACGCGAATCGGCTACGGGGGCAGGGCTCGGGCAGGGTCGAGATCCGCACTCCGGCGGGCTGCAAGATCGTTGCCACACTGCCGTTCGAGCGGCCGCTGTCGCGCCGGTGCTTGGCCGAAGCTAGCCGCCGGCCGGTCTGCAAGGGCCGCAGGGCCACGCTCGTCGGGACATCCGGCAGCGATCGCCTGCGCGGTACATCCCGCAAGGACGTAGTCGCCGGCCTCGGAGGCCGCGACAGGATTGCGGGCTTCGGCGGCAAGGATCTCCTCTGCGGCGGCAGGCGTAAGGACACGCTGAAGGGCGGTGTCGGCAAGGACTTCCTGGGGGGAGGGAGGGGTGCCGACCGGCTCATCGGCGGCGGTGGCAACGACAAGTGCGTTGGTGGCAACGACGTCGACATTGCCAGGAAGTGCGAGATTGAGCGTTCGCTTTGACGAGCCACTTCGCCTCGCGGAGTCCGCGATGTACCACGTTGGTACCGAACGCTACGTCCCATGCGTCCAGAACGTCCACGTGCGGGGACGATGGGGACGGCGGGGACGCTTCGGGACGCATCTACACCCCTTGCACCTCGGCTGGGGGCCGAGCGGTCGCTGGTTCAAATCCAGTCGCCCCGACTGCTGGAGGCCCGCTCGGGAAGCGGGTTCGCAGTATTCACGGGGGGACTCGCGAGTAGCTGCGAAGAGTTGCTAGGTACCACGTCTGGTACCAGCCGTGGCACCGGGTCGTCTGTCAGGCAACGCTCTCTGCTGCGACCCAAGCCATAGACGTGGGGTGTGCGGCGATCTCTGCCTCCGGAGTGGGGTCGCCAGCTCCGAACATTGGCCACGTCTACACGCTCCGTGAAGGCCTCGTCGCCTCCTTCGGCCTGTACCCCGACCTTGCGGTGGCGGCGACGGGCGATTGCTGGCACGCGATGGCGCCGTGACCCTGATCAACGACAGGGTCAGCGCTCCCCAGTGTGCTGCCCCCCCGCCCGTACCCCCGCCCGTGACGACGACTACGCCCGTGACGACGACTACGCCCGGAACGACGACTACGCCAACGCCTCCGCCCAGCGACCAGAACGGCACGGCTCTCCTCACGACGATCCCGCGTGATGTGGCCCAAACGGTCACGCGGTTCGGCACTCGGCGCAGTGTCGACGGGACGTTCCGCGCCTTCGTTAAGGGCCTGTTCATCCGCAGGGTCGTGTTCTCCTTGGACGGGCGCGTCATCTCGACCCGCGGCAGGTCCCCGTTTGAGGCGCTGGTGGAAACGGACGGGGGAGTTCATGAGTTGACCGCCCGCGTCATCTTCAGCGATGGAACCCCCCCTGCCACGCTCCGCCTGCGCTTCCGGTCGCGCGTCGAGCCAGAGCGCACCGACCGCCGAGACCGCACCAGGAATCGCGACAGAAATGATCACGGAAACAACCGTGGCGATCGTCGCAGGAACGGCCACCCGTCCCAGCGGCCGCGAGGTCGTAATCCCGGGTTCACGGGCAAGCGTTGATCCCCACGCGCGAGGGCCGAGGCGGCGGTTGCCGGCTGGCCCCTCGGCCGCATTCGGATCCGCCCGAGCGACCGCTTCGATGAGGCCGGCGGCCGCAACGGTCGCTTGCCTGCTGCTGATGGCCGCCTCGGCCCAAGCGGCCCAAGCAGCAGAAGGCCCCCGCATCGCGGAGGACCAGGAGCTCGTGACCCTGCTCGGCAAACACAAGGTTCTAAGCCGTCCCGAGGCCGATGGAAAGTCGGTGACATCGGTCGGCGTCACACGGCCGATCACCCGCGTACCTACGGTGCTCCCGCTGTTATCGGAGAAGCTCGACGACGAAGGGCGATCCTGGCTGCGGGTGCTGCTGCCCGGTCGCTCGCTCAAGGGCCGGACGCCGCCTCAAGACGGCTGGATCAGCGCTTCGAGAACCCAGCCTTCAGCCACGCCCTGGCACCTCGTCGTTGATGTTGGCGCGCGTCGAGTGGTCGTCTACCGCGAAGGACGGCGAGAGCAGAAGTACCGGGCGATCGTCGGCAAGCGCTCGACGCCAACGCCCCGCGGCAGGTACTTCGTCGAGGAGAATGTGAAGCTGGGCGGCGACCAACCGGGCGCTCCGTTCGCCCTTGCTACCAGTGCCCGTTCGAAGGTGCTCCAGGAATTCGAGGGAGGCCCCGGTCAAATCGCCCTTCATGGACTCGACAACATCGGCGGAAAGCTAGGGACCGCGGTGTCGCACGGCTGTGTGCGCCTGGCCACGAAGGACATCAAGTGGCTCGCGGCCCGGATCGAGCCTGGCGTGCCCGTCACCATTCGTTAGGCGGGTGGTTCAGTTCAGTGAGCCGCTCCTCGCGTGGCGCCCCGCTTGACCGAGGTGACGAGCCGGCTCTGGACCTCGCTGGCTGAGGCGCGCGCTCGCTGCGGATCCTGGTGCTCGACCGAGGTGTCGATCGGGTCTCGGGGTAGGGTTCGGAGCGACCTACGGGCGAACTGAGGAGGAGCCGCGATGAGTGGACGAGCGGGTGTCTACGGGGTGCTTGCGCTGATCGGGTTAGTGGCACCCGTCGTCGGCTTCGTCGCCTTCGTGAAGGCTTTCGGGCTGGACCTCGATCTCTTGGCCGCCGAGGCGACCGGATCGATTACCGCGTGCGTGCTCCTGGCCGACCTCATGATCGCCTCAATCACCTTCTGGGTATGGATCTCGGGTGAGGGGCCGAGGCTCGGCCTGCGCTGGTGGCCCTATGTGATCCTCAACTTGATCGTTGGCCTTTGCTTCGCGCTGCCGCTCTTCATGTTCAAGCGCGAGCGGGCGCTGCAGGCGCGCGGCTGAGCCCGCGCCCGACCGCGCGGGCGCACTCCTCGGCTGCCCGCCGCGAGTCCGGGTCGATCAGCAGCAGCGAAAAGCCGTGCGGCAGGTTCTCGAAGCGGCGCGACTCGACCTCGGCTCCCGCCTCGCGCAGTCGATCGGCAAACCGCTCGCCTTGATCGCGCAGCGGGTCCATGCCGGCGGTGGCGATGAAGGTCGGCGGCATCTGCGCGAGCGCGTCGGATTCGAAGAGGGTCATCCGGGGGTCGAGCTGAGCGCGAGCGCCCGGGGCGTAGTGGTGGACCATGTCGATCATGCCCTGGCGACTGAGGATCGGCCCGGCCGCGAACAGCTGTGCCGACGGGTAGGCGGAGATGTCGGCATCGACGACCGGATAGATCAGCAGCGCCATGCAGGGCTTTTGATCCCCGGGCGCGAGGCTCAACGCAACCGAAGCGGCGAGGTTGCCGCCGGCGCTGTCCCCGCCGACCGCGATCCGCCCCGGGTCGACACCGAGCGTGGCTGCCTCACGGACGGCCCAGCGATAGGCGGCCAGGCAGTCTTCCTGTGCGGCCGGGAAGCGGTGCTCGGGTGCCTTTCGGTACTCGACCGCGAGCACCTTGGAGGCCGCGCGCTTGGCCAGGAAGCGGCAGCTGTTGGCGTGGCTCGCGATGCCGCCGAGCACCCATCCGCCGCCATGGAAGTAGACGAGCAGGCCGGCGTCGGGACCTAGGCCGGCCGGCTCGTAGAGCGCGGCAGCGAGCTGGCCGTCCGCCCCATCCACCCAGAGCTCGCGTGCCAGGGTGTCCTTCGCGTAGGGCGCGGCCATCACGCCGAAAGCGAGGTCCACGACCTTGCGCGCCATCGACGTCGGGTGTCGCGCCGCGAAGTTCAGCGTGACCGTCGACGGACCCGCCAGCAAGGCGAGGTGCGGCGAGAGCCGCTGGCCGTCGGCGCGTCGAAATCCCGTCAGCGAACTCACGCGCCTTTCATAGCAGGCTCGCCGACCTGGTGGTTAGGATGCCGGCGTGGCAAGACTTGGAGGAACTGCGACCATCGAGATCGACGCGCCGATCGATCAGGTCTGGGCGGCGATCGAGGACGTGCTGGCCGCGCCCGAGTGGCAGGACGGACTGATCGCGATGGATGCGCTCGAGCGCGACGATCAGCGCCGGCCCACGCTCGTCGAGACCGAGAACGACGCCAAGGTCCGGACGATCAAGTCTGATGTCAGCTTCGCCTACCAGGCCCCGACCCGCTTGAGCTGGCGCCAGGAGAAGGGGGACCTGAAGTCGCTCGAGGGCTCATGGGACCTGGAGGACCTCGGCGGTGGACGAACCCGGGCGACCTACACGCTCGACGGCGACCCAGGTCGGGTGCTCGGCATGCTTATCCGTGGGCCGGTCGAGGGGTACATCCGCGCCGTTCTGGTCGAAGGCCGGCCCGACGAGCTCAAGCGTCGCGTCGAGGCGGGCTGACCGGAATCGTCTGACTCTAGGCGTAGCGTGGAGGCGGTGGAGTCGCTCGACCCATCCGTCGCGGCCGCGATCGCCGTGCTCGCCTCGATCGGCCTGCTCGTCGTGTCGGTGCGCTTCGCGGCCTATCGCGTTCGGCATCGGTTCACCGGCGAGGACGTCAAGCGCGAGCGCCAGGCGGCAGCGAGGCACAGCCGCAGCGTGATGGCCGGCCGTTCGGCCGAACAGCTGGTGGCCCTCCTGCCGGAGTTCTACGACCGCTACGACACCGAGGATGCGCGTTTCCTCGGTGCCCCGGTCGACTACGTCGTCTTCGATGGCCTGTGCGCGGGAGAGCTCGACGAGGTCGTCCTGCTCGAGGTCAAGACCGGGGGCTCGGGGCTCAATGCTCGCGAGCGACAGGTCAAGCGGGCGGTCGAGGACGGCCGGGTCCGCTACGAGCTGTTGCGTCTATAGGTGGCCGATGCTGACAAACGCCGGTCGGTGCGCGAGACTACGACCATTGTGGTGAGGCCAATGACGGGAATCGAGTCCGAATGACCGGCGAGCTTCCCCGCATCGGAGCAGAGCTCGCCGGGTACCGGTTGGAGTCGCTGGTCTCGCGTGGCGGAATGGCGGTCGTCTACCTGGCGGAGGACGTTCGCCTCGGGCGCAAGGTCGCCATGAAGATCCTGGCCGCCGAGCTCGCCGAGGACGATGCCTTCCGAGAGCGGTTCCTCCGCGAGTCCAGGATCGCCGCGAGCATCGATCACCCGAACGTGATCCCGGTCTACGACGCCGGAGAGTCGGGCGGCGTCCTCTACATAGCGATGCGCCACGTCAAGGGTGGCGATCTGCGGGCTCTGATCCGGATCGACGCGCCGCTCGAGGTCGACCGGGCCGTGTCGATCGCTACCCAGGTCGCGAGCGGCCTCGAGGCCGCTCATCGGGGCAACTTGGTCCATCGCGACATCAAGCCCGCCAACGTCCTGTTGATCCCGCGTCGATCGCTGAAGTCCCACGACCACGTCTACCTGTCGGACTTCGGCCTCGCCAAGCACTCGACCTCGGTCAGCGGCCTGACTTCGACTGGCCAGTTCCTCGGAACCGTCAACTACTGCGCGCCGGAGCAGGCCGAGGGCAAGCCGGTCGATCATCGCGCCGATATCTACGCGCTCGGCTGCATGTTGTTCGAGTGCTTGACCGGCCGGCCACCATTCAAGAAGGAGGAGGACCTCGCGATCGTGATGGCACACATCCGCGAGCAGCCTCCGCTTGTGACAGAGCTGGTCTCCGGGATTCCGCCGGCGCTCGCCGAGGTCGTGGCGACGATGCTCGCCAAGTCTCCCGACGACCGCCATCAGACCTGCGACGAGCTGATCGAAGCGCTCGCGGCGGCGGCTCCGGCTGGGACTCCGTCGGTCGAGACGATCACGCGCAGCGCGGCCGCGGCCGCCGCCGCCGATCCGGTCAGCGTTCCTCCGGCATCCGAGTCACGGCCGCCATCTCCGCCCGCAGCGTCCGCCGATCCAGAGCCGTCCTCCGCCACGGGTCCGAATCATGGGCGCAAGCTGATCGCCGGCGGCGTGGCCGCGCTCGCACTCGCCGCGATCGTTGTCGTCCTGCTCACGCGCGGATCGGGCGAGGATCCCGCGGAGCTCGTCGCCGGCCCCGCTCCTGAGACCCGCACCGGCGAGGCGCCCGCCACCGGATCCGCGTGGCGGGTTCGCAAGGGCGCGCCGACGTCTCGTCAGCAAGCCGCGGCGGCCGTCCTGAACGGCCGCATCTGGCTGCTCGGCGGCCTGACCGGCGAGACCGGCACCGAGGCGACACGGGAGGTGGAGGCCTACGACCCGGCGATCGACACGTGGACCCCCGGCCCCGACCTTCCGGTGGCGCTCCATCACCCGACGGCGGTCACCTATGGAGGGGAGCTCGTCGTGATCGGTGGCTGGGCACCGAAGGGCGCCGATCTGACCGCATCGACATCGGACCGCGTGTTCGCGCTGCGTGACGGCGCCTGGACCGACTTGCCGAGCCTCGGCCAGCCCCGCGCGGCCGGTGCCGCGGCCGTGGTCGGCGACGAGATCGTCGTCGTCGGAGGACAGAACGCCGGCGAGCTGGTAGCCGCGACAGAGATCTTCGACGGTGAGCGCTGGCGGGCCGGAGCCGACATTCCAACTCCGCGCGAGCACCTCTCCGCGGCTTCCGAGAGCGGTCAGGGTCACCTCTACGCCGTCGGCGGTCGCGCCCTGTCCGCCGATCAGAACTCGGGGGCGCTCGAGCGCTACGACCCGGGCGCCGATCGCTGGACCAAGCTGCCGAGCATGCCGACGCCGAGCGGCAGTCTCGGCGCGGCGATCGTCGACCGCCGGCTGGTCACCGTCGGGGGCGAGACCCCGACCAGCGTGATCAACATCGTCCAGTCCTACGACATCGCGACCGAGGAGTGGTCGAAGCTGCCGAGCCTGCTCGAGCCGCGGCACGGGCTCGCGGTCGTCGCGATCGGCAACACCCTCTACGCCCTGGGGGGCGCGGGCGCGCCGACCCACGCCGAATCGAGCGCCGCGGCCGAGGCGCTCGACTTTCAGTAGCGCAGAGCCACCGCTCTCGGCCGGGCTCGACCTCGTCGAGCAGCCGCCACGACCGATGACGTCGGTCGAGGGCTCGCCGACTTCGATCGTCAGCAGCTTGCGATCGGCGTGATCCGCGCGGAGGAGCTACCGCGCTTCGACGATCCGCGTGCCGCGCGGATCGAGGTCGGCGACCGTGTTGTTTGCCTCCGCAGCCACGACGACCGCCCCGCCACGTCCTAGCCGGGGGCCCGCGGCGCTGATC
>JACCVG010000036.1 GCA_013698335.1 Thermoleophilaceae bacterium | reverse complement strand
GTGCCGCGACTGGGTTCGCGGCAAGGCCGCCGAGCAGCTCGCGACGATCGAGGACATCCGCGGCCAGATCAATCTCGAGGGCGGGACCGTACAGGCGCCGCCGCTCTCGGATGAGGAGGCACAGGGGGTCTTCGACCGGGCCTGCTCCAACGAGTTCGCCCAGACCCTGCGCCTCTACGTCGTCTATTCGCGAGCAGCCGGCTTCGCTCCGTTGGTGCGCGATCGCTAGCACTCCACCGGGGTGTTCTCCCTACGATGTCCGCGGTGCTCGAGATCGTCCTAGCAATCGCGGAGTTGATCGCGGCCGTTGTTGTCAGCGTGCTTGTGATCTACCTCGTGTTCGCCGGAGCCGATGCCTGGATCGCGAAGCTGCGCGGCCGCCCGCCGGCGTTCGAGTGGTGGGGGGGGACTCCGTGGAGGGACCGCTCGAGCCTGGGCCACCAGGGTCTCAAGGGGTTTGGCATGACGCTCGCGCTCGCGGTCGCACTATTCGGCGTGATCGCCGTCATCGGCATGCTGGTCGCCCTCACGCAATGCCTCAGCGGTAGCTGCCCGGACGTGTCGGAACTGCCCTAGCCGCTCAGGCCGCGATCGGTGTGTTCTTGCCGACCGTGGATGTCGCGGCCGAGAACTCGAGCGCGGCGTCGTCGACGTCGCGGTGGCGCAGCAGCAGGATGTCGCGCGCGTAGTTCTGGTGCAGTCGCCAGGGCGACCGCGGCCCCTGCTTGGGGAACTCGGCCGCCGACCGAAGCACGTAGCCGGAGGCGAGGTCGATGAACGGGTCCTCGGGCAGCGCCGCGCCGCTCCAGCGGGGGGTCACCTGGGTGTAGCCGTTGGCGTCCATGTGCTGGAGCAGCCGGCAGATGTGCTGGGCGACGAGGTCGGCCTTGAGCGTCCACGAGGCGTTGGTGTAGCCGAAGGTGACAGCGGCGTTCGGGATGCCGCTGAACATCATCCCCTTGTAGGCGACGCACTCGGAGAAGTCGACATCGCGGCCGTCGACCGCCACGCTCATCCCCCCGAGCGCGACGAGGTTTAGGCCGGTCGCCGTAATGATGATGTCGGCCTCGAGCTCGGTGCCGGAAGTCAGCTTCAGGCCGCGCTCGGTGAACGCCTCAATGCCGTCGGTGACGATCGAGGCCTTGCCCCCGCGGAGCGCCTTGAAGAGGTCGGCGTCGGGGACCAGGCAGATGCGCTGATCCCAGGGGTCGTAGCGGGGGTTGAAGTGCTTGTCGATTTCGTAGTCGTTGGGCAGGCGCATCGCCACGCCCTTGCGCAACACGGCTCGCGTCAGGCGCGGAAACCGCTGGGCGAGGTTGTAGAAGCCGAGCTGGATCGCGACGTTCTTCCAGCGGGCAATCGAGTAGGCGACCTTCGAAGGCAGCGTCTTGCGCAGCAGGTCAGCGACCGGGTCCTTGGCGGGCATCGAGACGATGTAGGTCGGAGAGCGCTGGAGCATCGTCACGCTGGCGGCTCGCTCGGCCATCGCCGGCACGAGGGTGACGGCCGTCGCGCCGCTGCCGATGACGATGACGCGCTTGGCGTCATAGTCGAGGTCGGCAGGCCAGTGCTGGGGGTGGATGATCTGCCCGCCGAAGCCCTCGATGCCCTCAAACTCGGGGGTGTAGCCCTCGTCGTAGTTGTAGTAGCCGGTGCACGCGAGCATGAAGCCGCACGTGAGATGGACAGTCTCACCGGTGTCGGTCCGTTCGGCCTCCACGGTCCAGCGCGACTCCTCCGTGGACCACTCGGCCCGCACCACGCGGTGGTGGTAGCGAATCTGCTCGTCGATGCCGTGGTCGCGCGCCGTGTCGCGGATGTAGTCGAGGATCGAGGGGCCGTCAGCGATCGCCTTCGCCTCGAGCCAGGGGCGAAACGAGTACCCGAGCGTGAACATGTCCGAGTCCGAGCGAATGCCGGGGTAGCGGAACAGGTCCCAGGTCCCGCCGCTCGCCTCGCGCGCCTCGAGAATCGCGAAGGTCTTGCCGGGGCAGTCCGAGCGCAGGTGGCATGCGGCGCCGATACCTGAAAGGCCGGCGCCGACGATCAGGACGTCGACGTGCTCGACTGCGGTCTTGGCCTTCGTCGTGCTCATGCGAATGTTCGGAAGCGTACACAAGTGACATGATCGGTTCGGTGACGCTCGACTCGGCAGAGGCCCTCTTGGTGGACGGTGGCGTCCGGCATTCGCTCGTGCAGACCGACCGCGTCGCGGTCCACGTGGCGGAGGCGGGCAGCGGCGAGCCGGTGATCCTGCTCCACGGTTGGCCCCAGCACTGGTGGGAGTGGCGGCACGTTATTCCGCCGCTGGCCGAGCACTACCGCGTCATCTGCCCCGACCTGCGCGGCTTCGGCTGGAGTGCAGCGCCGCGCGACGGTTATGAGAAGGAGGGTTTGGCGGCCGATCTGATCGCGCTGCTCGATGCCCTCAGGCTGGAGCGGGTGCGAATCGCAGGTCACGACTGGGGCGGTTTCGTAGCGTTCCTGGCGGCGCTCTGTGCGCCGCAGCGGTTCAGCCATCTGCTCGCGCTCGGGGTCATCCACCCGTGGCTGGATCCTGGCGCCTTGTCGCCGATCGGGATCGCCGCGGTGCTTGGCTACCAGGGCCCGTTGATCACGCCCCTAGTCGGAACCGCCGTCCAGCGTCATGGTCCCTTCATCTCGTGGCTGATGCGGATCAGCCGGGAGGGCGACTGGGAGCCCGAGGTGCTTGCCGCCTACAGCGACCGTCTCCGTGTGCCGGCTCGCGCTCGAGCGAGCGTCGCGCTCTACCGCACCTTCGTCGCGCGCGAGCTTAGGCCGTTGCTCGCCGGACGCTACCGCGATCGCCGCCTCGAGATCCCAAGCCGCTTGATTGTCGGCAAACGCGACCCGGTGATCGGGCGCGGCCTCGAAGGGTTCGAGCGGTTCGCTCCCCGGATGTCGCTGGAGCGGCTGCCCGAGGTCGGTCACTGGCTGCCGGAGGAGGTACCGGACCTCGTTGCCGACGCTGCGCTCGAGTTGTTCTCGCGCACCGCCTAGCTGCCGGCGGGCGCTAGCTCGACTTGCTGATCTCGGCAACTGAGAGCGCGATCGGCGCGGTGACGAGCGCCGTGAAGGCGAGCGTCAGGGCGATGATCCCGGGGCGAGGGGTGCTGGGGGTCTGGGTCTTCATTCCTTCATCCTCGAGCTGGATCACCACGATCGGTAGGCGCCCTAGGGTGAGATCTGCCCCACCTTCGGAGCGACCGACCAATACTGTTGGCGTGTGAGCGCTTCGCCTGAAATCGTGCTCTACACAGTGCCCTCCTCGCATCCGTGCGCGGTCGTCGAGGAGGCCCTGAAGATCAAGGGGCTCGACTACCGGACCGTCGAGCTCCCGCCTGGCCTATCGGCCCTCGTACAGAGGGTCCGCTTCGGCCGACGCACCGTCCCGGGCATCAAGATCGGCGCCGAGCGGGTCGTCGGATCGCGCCCGATCCTGCGCGCGCTCGAGGCCCTCGAGCCGGAACCGCCGCTCTTGCCGGATGACCCGGCCGCGCTCGCCGACGTCGAGGAAGCGGAGCGCTGGGGCGACGAGGTGCTGCAAGAGGACACCCGCTGGATCGTGGTCGAGGGGCTCAATAACCGCCCCGACGCGCTCGCGTCCTTCTCGGAGGGATCCGCGCTGCCCAAGATCCCGAGCTGGCTCGC
>JACCVG010000159.1 GCA_013698335.1 Thermoleophilaceae bacterium | reverse complement strand
CTGGCCGCGGTCGCCGCCTACGCATCGGTATCGCGCGGCGCGCTGCTGGCGGCCGGGGTCGGCCTCGGAGTCCTGCTCCTGATCGCCCCCCGCCGGGGCGCGCTGCTCGTCTCGGCCGCGATTGTCGGGGTAGGTGCTGCCGGCGCCGTCTACGCGTTGCAACGCTTCCCCGGCCTGCTCGATGACCCGACTGCGGGCTACGGCCGGACCGTCGAGGGCCGGGCGTTCGCCCCGACGCTGATCGTCGCGACCGTCGCGGCTGGACTGGTTCAGGCAACGGTCGCCGCCATAAAGCTCAGGAGCGTGGCCGTCGCCAATCTCGGACGCGTGGGGCGGCCGCTCGCGCTAGGGCTCGGGGTGGTCGTGCTGGTGGGGATGGTCGCCCTGTACGCCGTCAAGGGCGATCGGATCGAGGGCGAGAGCGCCAGTCGGCTCGGATCTTTCGAATCGTTCGTGGATCGGCAGGTCGACGAATTTCTGTTGCCCTCTATCGTCGCGCGGCAGGGATCCGATCGGCTGACGGATGCGAGCGGCTCGCGCAGCGACCTCTATCGAGTCGCCCTCGGCGGGTTCGCCGAACATCCACTCATCGGTGGCGGTGGCGGCTCCTTCGAGCCGCTCTACTACGAGCGCCGGTCCCTGGACGCGGGCACTCGCGACGCCCACTCGCTCTACCTGGAGACGCTCTCCGAGCTCGGGCTGATCGGGTTCGGCGCGCTCGCGCTCTTCCTCGGGGCGTTTGGTTTTGCCGCGGCGCGCGCACTTCAGTCGGGCCGCCCCGATCGAGGAACTGCAGCGGCGTCGGTGGCCGCGGTCGTCGTGCTCTTGGCGCACTCCGCGGTCGACTGGGATTGGCAGGTTTCGGCGCTGACCGGCTTTGGACTGCTGCTGGCCGCGCTCGTCTTCCCGGTTCCCCGGGCGCGATCGAGAGGAGCCGACGAGCCGCTCGCCTTGTCGGGCGCCGAGTAGACTCTCGCCGCCGATGGCCGAGACCAAGCGCGCCCTGATCACCGGCATAACCGGCCAAGACGGATCCTTCCTCGCGGAGTTGCTGCTCGAGAAGGGCTACGAGGTGCACGGGATCGCCCGCCGCGCTTCGACGCCCGGGACACTGGGCCGGATCGAGCACATCATCCATCGGATCGAGGTCTACACCGGAGACCTGCTCGATCAGCGCTCGCTCGGCGACGCCGTACGCGCTTCCCAGCCGCACGAGATCTACAACCTCGGCGCGATGTCGTTCGTCGGAGCGTCCTGGAACCAACCGCTGCTGACGGCGGAGTTCTCGGCGCTTGGGGTGACGCGGATGTTGGAGGCGATGCGGGATGCCGTTCCGGAGGCGCGCTTCTACCAGGCCTCCTCCTCGGAGATGTTCGGCAAGGTGCTCGAGGTACCCCAATCGGAGACGACCCCTTTCTATCCGCGCAGCCCGTACGGGGTCGCAAAGGTCTACGGCCACTTCATCACCGTCAACTACCGCGAGTCCCACGACCTGTTCGCCTGCAACGGGATCCTCTTCAATCACGAGTCCGAGCGCCGCGGCCTGGAGTTCGTGACACGCAAGATCTCGCACGGCGTCGCCCGCATCAAGCACGGGCTCGACGACGACCTGGCGCTCGGCAACCTCGACGCCAAGCGCGACTGGGGGTATGCCCGGGACTACGTCGAGGCGATGTGGATGATGCTCCAGCAGGACGAGCCCGAGGACTACGTGATCGCGACCGGCGTGTCGCACAGCGTGCGTGAGTTCGTCGACCTGGCGTTCGCCCACGCCGGCCTCGACCCCGCCGACCACGTGCGGATCGATCCGGCCTTCATGCGCCCGGCCGAGGTCGAGGACCTCGTCGGCACCTACGAGAAGGCGCGTTCCAACCTCGGCTGGGAACCACATACGAGCTTCGAGGAACTCGTCAGGCTGATGGTCGACGCTGACCTCGAACTGCTGGCTGAGGGACCGCACCGGGGCCTTTCCCGCTGAGCGTGGACCTGCGCACCCTCTCGGTCGTCGGTGCGCGCCCGAACTTCGTCAAGATGGCGCCGGTCCTGGCCGAGTTGCGCCGCGCGATTCCGAATGGACACCACGTCCTCGTCCACTCGGGCCAACACTACGACCGGATGATGTCCGAGATCTTCTTCGAGGAGCTCGGGGTTCCCGCACCCGACCACTCGCTCGAGGTCGGCTCCGGTACCCATTCGGTCCAGACGGCACGAATCATGGAGCGGCTCGAGCCAGTGCTCGACCGAGAGCGTCCCGATCTGGTGATCGTCTCCGGCGACGTCAACTCGACGATGGCCGCCGCGCTCGTGGCCGCCAAGGCGAACGTCCCGATCGCTCACGTGGAGTCGGGGCTGCGCAGCTTCGACCGGACGATGCCCGAAGAGATCAACCGGGTCGTCGCAGACGCGCTCTCCCGGCATCTGTTCGTCCACTCCGAGAGCGCGATCGGGAACCTGTCGGCCGAAGGGATCACCGGTGAGCGAGTTGCGTTCGTCGGCAACACGATGATCGACTCCTTGATCGCGGTCGAGCCGCGGTTTCGCGCGGCCGAGGCCGCGCGAGCGCTCGGTCTGAACGCCGGCGGCTACCTGCTCGTGACGCTCCATCGGCCCGCCCTGGTCGATGGGCCGCTGCTGACCGAGGTGATCGGTCGCTTAGGGGCAGTCGCACGCGAGCTGCCGGTTCTGTTCCCGGTGCACCCCCGGACGCGCAAGATGCTCGAAAGCCTCGAGGTCGATCCGGCGATCACGCTGACCGAGCCTGTCGGCTACCTCGACTTCCTCTCGCTGCAGGCCGACGCCGCCGCCGTGCTGACCGATTCCGGTGGCGTTCAGGAGGAGACGACCTACCTCGGGGTTCCCTGCTTCACGCTGCGCGACACCACCGAACGGCCGGTGACTATCGATGTCGGCACCAACCACCTGCTCGGCCTCGACCCCACCCGGATCGCCGAGATCTTGCCGGCACTCGAGGGGTTCCAGAGGCCCGCCAGCCCGCCGCCGCTCTGGGACGGGCAGGCGGCCGAGCGTGCCGTGGCGGTCCTGGCGCTAGAGCCAGCCGCGATGCCGGAAGAAGGTCAGTAACCCTCCGAAGACCGCCACCAGGCCGCCGATGATCACCCAGAAAGCAGTCAGCGAGCCCTCGCCCGGCACGGCGACGTTCATGCCGAAGATGCTGGCGATCAGCGTCAGTGGGAGCAGCAGGACACTGAAGGTCGTCAGAACCCGCAGAACGTCGTTGACCCTGTGCGAGAGCACCGACTCGTTCGTGTCCTCGAGCGCCTCGATGACCTCCTTGGCGTTCTCGAGCATGTCCCAGATCCGCTCCGAGGCGTCCTCGGTGTCGTTGAAGTAGATATCCATGTCGGGCGCGAGATAGCGCTGCTTGTGGCTCTCGAGATCGCCGAGCACGGTCCGCTGCGGGCGGATGATCTTGCGGAAGTTGATGATCTCCTGCTTGGCGTTGGAGATGTCGCGGACGACCTCGTCGGAGCGGCCCTCGAAGATCTCCTGCTCGATCCGGTCGAGCTTGTTGCTCATCTTGCGCAGCATCGGGAAGCAGTAGTCGAAGCAGTCGTCGACGATCCGGTAGAGCAGGTAGCCGGTACCCTTCGAGAGCAGCTCCTCGCGAACCTCTGCCGATTCCCGACAGCGCTCGAAGAGGTACTCGACCGGCTTCAACGGTGTATTCGGAATCGTGATCAGGTAGTCCGGCCCGATGAAGATGTCGAGCTCACCGGCGTTCAGCCGCCCGACCGTCTTGTCGAAGACCGGGAAGTAGAGGACGATGAACAGGTAATCGGGATAGACGTCGATCTTCGGCCGTTGGTTGCGCGAGGCGACGTCCTCGTGATCGAGTGGGTGGAAGTCGAACTCCTCCCGCAACCACTGGAGGTCGACGGGGCCCGGCCGCTCGACGTTGATCCAGCGCAGCGCCTCGCGCTCGGCGACCTCGAACTTCGGCTCAGTGCTGGGGAGCGTGGGATGCGGGTCGACGAATCCGCGCGGCGTGCGCCGCAGGCGTGGCTTCGGAAGGGTCGGCATCGCCTATGAGGGGGTCGTCGATCAGCATCGTTGCCAGGTAAGTCTAGCCGCGGTGCAACTGTGATCAGAGAACGGGTGAGCGGGCGGCGAGGCTGCCGCGCAGCAGCGCCATCAGGCCGACCACATCGGCCAGCACCCTTGCTCCGATGACGCGGGGCGCCCGCGTTCGCCAGCGCCGTTCACCGAGGAGCATCCAGATGTATGGCAGCGCAGCTGGGAGCGGGACAGCGGAGCGAAGGGCGGCCGCGGATGCGAGCGCCAGCACCGCGAGGTCGAACGCCGCCGAGCGGCGCGAAAGAAAGTAGCGGCCGAAGAGCAACTCGTGGCGGAGTTCCGGAATCCGGGCGACGATCGGTGGGAAGTAGCGCAGGCGCTTTCGCTCGGCGAGATAGGACCGTACGGTCCGCTCGAACACGGCGTGGTCGACCCGCGCGCGGTCACTGAATGCGGTCTCGGCTCCGCTGCGGCGGATCCGCCAGCCCAGCCAGACGTCTTCGGCGAGCTCCTTGCCGTCGTCAGGCTGGATCCAAGGCTCGAAGCCTCCGACCGCATCGAACGCGGAGCGGCGGACGAACAGGTTCGCCGTCTCGTACAGCCCGCTCTCGCCCGTCACCCAGACGGTCCGGTCAAACGGGCCCAGGGCAGCCGCCGGGTCCGCCTGGACCGCGCCTTGGACCAGCGCGCGGCGCCCGAGTGACGCCAGGCCCTCCGAGAGCCAGTCGTGGTGCGGGAAGCAATCGGCGTCGGTGAACGCGAGCACCGCTCCGCACGATGCCGCCACGCCGAGGTTGCGTGCCGCTCCTGGGCCGGCCCCGGTCGCGCTGATCAGCTGGACTCCGGGCGTGGTGCGCGCGATCTCGGCCGATCCGTCCCCAGAGCAGTCGTCCACGACGATCAACTCGTACTCGCCGGCCAGGTTCTGGGCCATCAACGCCTCCAGGGCGCGCGGCAAGGTGGACGCCGCGTTGCGGCAGGGGACGATCACACTCGCCAGCACGCCCGGGACAGTAGACGTTCGCGAGCGCGGCGCTGTTAGCTTCAGACGATGGACGGCGAACGGATGCGGAGCTTCTGGGACGAGCGCGCGCGGGAGTCGGCGCTCTACTTCGTCGACAACCGGCTCGACTACCGCAATCCCGACGAGGCCGCTTTCTGGTCGGGCGGTGAGTCCGCGCTGCTCGAGATCCTGGCATCGGTGGGCGTGGCCGTGTCACCCGACGACGACCTGCTCGAGATCGGCTGCGGCGTAGGGCGCATGACCCGTCCGCTCGCGAGGCGGGCCTCGGCGGTGCTCGCCCTCGACGTCTCCAGCGAGATGCTCGCCCGGGCGCGGCAGCTCAATCCGGGCCTGGACAACGTCGAGTGGCTGCTCGGCGACGGCATGACGCTCGGGCCGGTCGAGAATCGGAGCATCGACGGTTGCGTTTCGCTCGTCGTCTTCCAGCACCTGCCCGATCCTGCGCTGACGCTCGGCTACGTACGCGAGATAGGCCGCGTCCTACGTCCGGGCGGGTGGGCGGTTTTCCAGGTGTCCAACGATCCCGGCATCCACCGCCGACGGGAAGTGGGTGCGCTCGGGCGGGTCAAGATGGCGCTCGGCCGTGAGCCTCGAGGGCAGGACGATCCCGCCTGGCTCGGTTCAGCAGTCGATCCGGGAGAGCTGTGCTCGACTGCTGAGGCGGCGGGGATGGTGGTCGAGCAAACGATCGGGGAAGGCGGCCAGTACTGCATCGTGCGGCTGCGGCGGACTTGATCAATCGGGCAGTCCCGCTATCCTTGTCGGCACATATTGGTACGCATCCAGAGGGGTGGAGGGACATGGCCCTGCGAAGCCCCGGCAACCATTCAGCCGACTCCGGTCGGTGGAAACGGTGCCAATTCCATCAGGCTCCAATCACGGCCTGGGAGATGTGACGAAGCGCCTCAGGCCTCCGTCACGGGATACGACGGAGGCTTTCGATTCGAATGAGGTGTTCATGCAAGTAGAAGCCCTGAAGTGCAAGGAGTGCGGAACGCGGTATCCGCTCGAGGCGCATTACGCGTGCGATGCGTGCTTCGGTCCACTTGAAGTCCTCTACGACTTCTCCGGACTCCAGGCCGAGGGCGCCCGGCGACGGATCCAGGCAGGCCCGGACACGATCTGGCGGTACGCGGACTTCCTGCCGTTCGAGAGCCAGCCCCAGACGGCCCTGGCCGCCGGCGTCACGCCACTGATTCGCGCCGATCAGCTCGCCGAGCGGCTCGGGATTGGCGAGCTATGGATCAAGAACGACGCGGCTAACCCGACCCACTCCTTCAAGGACCGTGTCGTGACCGTCGCGCTCGCCAAGGCCCGCGAGCTCGGTTTCGATGTGGTCGCGTGCGCGTCCACCGGGAACCTAGCCAACGCCGTCGCCGCGCACGCGGCTGCCGCGGGCATGGAGTCCTATGTCTTCATCCCGGCGGATCTCGAGGAACAGAAGGTCCTGGCGACCGGCGTCTACGGCACGAATCTGGTCTCTGTCCGAGGCAACTACGACGACGTCAACCGTCTCTGCACGGAGATCTCCGGCGAGCGCGATTGGGCGTTCGTGAACGTCAACGTCCGGCCCTACTACGCAGAGGGCTCGAAGACGATCGCCTACGAGGTCGCCGAGCAGCTCGGGTTCGAGCTACCCGACCGCGTTGTCGCGCCGATCGCGTCCGGCTCGCTGTTCGCGAAGATCGCGCGCGGGTTCGAGGAGTGGCTCGAGGTCGGATTGCTCACAGGCGAGCTGCCTATCTTCAACGGCGCCCAGGCCGAGGGGTGCTCTCCGGTCGCCGTCGCCTTCGAGCAGGGCTGGGAGATCTGCAAGCCCGTCAAGCCCGACACGATCGCCAAGTCGCTGGCGATTGGAAATCCCGCGGACGGCCCGTATGCCCTCGAGCTTGCCCGCCGGTCCGGAGGCTCGATCGATGCCGTCGACGACGACCAGATCAGAGCCGGGATCCGGCTGCTGGCCGAGACGACAGGAGTCTTCACCGAGACGGCCGGCGGGGTCACGGTCGCGACGTTGGCCAAGCTCGCCGAGCGCGGTGACATCGGCCCTGACGAACGGGTGGTGGCGATCATCACCGGGGACGGGCTGAAGACGCTCGATGCGGTGCGCGGGAGCTTCGAGACCCACGAGATCGATCCGACGCTGCGCTCCTTCGAAGAACGCGTGGCCGGCGCTCCGTTGGCGACATGACCCGGCTACACTCTCCGCGCCGATGGCGATAACCGTGAAGATCCCGACCCAGTTGCGCGCCGTCACCGGCGGCGAGTCCGAGGTCGCCGTCGAAGAAGCCGCCACGGTCGGCGAAGTGCTCGACGGCCTCTACGAGCGGTTCGAGAACCTTCGCGACCGGATCGCCGAGGACGGCGATCTGCGCCGGTTTGTCAACGTCTACGTGGACGGGGAGGACATCCGTTTCCTCGACGGCCTCGACACCGCGGTCTCCGACGGCGACGACGTGACGATCCTGCCGGCCGTCGCCGGCGGTTGAGCGACGCTCCCGACGTCACCGTCGTCGTCGCGACGCGCAACCGCCCGCGCCGCCTTGAGCGTCTGCTCGACGGGCTCGCGGACCAGACGCTCGACGCCGGCCGCTGGAACCTGGTCGTCGTCCACGAGCACGCCTCCGGCGACGCCGACACGGCTGCCGTTCTGGCCGAGCACCCGCTCGCGCGATCCGGTCGGATGGCGAGCCTGCCCGGGGTCGAGGGGCCCGGCCCGGCCGCGATGCGTAACGTCGGCTGGCGCGCGGCGCACGGGCGGATGATCGCCTTCACAGACGACGACTGTCGCCCCGCCCCGACCTGGCTCGAGCGGCTGCTCGCCGGCGCCGAGTCCAGCCCGGGCGCGATCGTCCAGGGGGCGACCGAGCCCGATCCGGAGGAGCGCCACCTGCTGGCGACCCGCCACTGGGTCCGGACCCAGGACATCGACCCGCCGACGATCGAGGCGCAGACCTGCAACATCGCGTACCCGAGGGAGCTCCTGGAGCGTCTCGAGGGGTTCGACAACGCGATGCTGCCCGGTCTCGCCGGAGAGGACACAGACCTCTGTCTACGGGGAATCGAGGCCGGCGCAGTGCAGATCGCCGCGCCGGACGCGATCGTCTATCACGCCGTCGAGCCGTTCGGCGCGCTTGGTCAGATCCGGCGCGCACTGCGCTGGCAAGGGTTGGCCTATGTCTCCAAGCGCCACCCGGCCTTTCGGGCGCATTACGGGATCTTCTGGAAGAGCCGCCATCCGCTGCTCCTTCTCGCCCTCACGGGCGTGTTGCTGAGCACGCGCCGGCGGTCGCCCCTGGCCCTCGCAATTCCCTGGCTGTGGGCGGTTCGCCCGCCGCCTGAGGGCGGCATTCGCGGCCATCTGGCAGCCGTCAAGGTGATCCCGGTCAAGGCGCTGATCGACCTCGCCGAGCTCGCGGCCCTCGCGCGGGGCAGCGTCCGCCACCGGACGCTTTTCCTGTGAAAGCGCCGCGGGTGGCGCCCGAGCCCTGGCTCTCGGTAGTCGTGCCGACCAGGGCGCGCTTCACCCGCCTGCGCTGGCTGCTCAACGCCCTCGAAGAGCAGTCGCTGCCGGCGGACGAGTGGGAGGTGATCGTCGCCCACGACGGCGTCCCTGAAACGGCGCGGATCGTAGCCGAGCATCCACTTGCGGCGGCCGGACGGCTGCACGGGGTGAGCCTTGACCATCTCGCCGGACCGGCAGCCAAGCGCAACCTCGGCTGGCGCGCGGCGCGCGGGTCGACGATCGTCTTCACCGACGACGACTGCCGCCCGCCGCCGGAGTGGCTCGACCGTCTCGCCGCGTCGGTCCGCGGGCGGCCGGGCGCGGTGGTCCAGGGGGCGACGCGCCCTGATCCGGACGAGCTCGCGCTGACGAGGGTCACGCCTTGGTGGCGCAGTCAGGAGATCGCGCCCCCGACACTCGAGGCACAGACCTGCAACATCGCCTATCCACGTGACCTGCTCGAACGGCTCGGAGGGTTCGACGAGCGAACCTTCAGCGGTGTCGGCGGTGAGGACGCCGACCTCTGCGTGCGCGCGATCGGCGCGGGCGCCGAGCAGGTTTCTTCGCCGGCGACCACGTTTCACGCCGTCGAGGACATGGGGCTCCTGGGCCAGATCCGGGTCGCGCTGCGGTGGACCGACGTCGTCGCGATCTACGCGCGCCATCCCCGGCTTCGCCGGCGTCTGATCCTCGGCCTGTTCTGGAAGCCGCGGCATCCGCTCGTCCTGTTGGCGACGGTCGGACTGCTCTTGTCGCCGCGGTCACGGGGCGCGCTGGTCCTGTGCCTGCCGTACGCTTGGCGGGTGCGTCCGAGCCGTCGTCACGGGCTGCGCGCGTTTGCCGTGGCCCTCCCGACTATCCCGGCGCGCGGTCTGATCGATCTCGCCGAGGTCGTCGCGCTGGCGCGGGGCAGCATCGCCCACCGGACACTCGTCCTGTGAGCGTGGCCGGGCAATCACTGCGTGTCGCGCTGCTCAACCCCTGCTTCTGGCCTGAAGTGCGGCGCGGCAGCGAGCGTTTCGCCCGCGAATTGGCGGACGGGCTGATCGGCCGCGGCCACCGCCCGACGCTGATCACGAGCCATCCGGGCCGTTTCGCGATCACCGAGGAGGACCGGCTGAACGTAATTAGGCTTCCGCGCCCGCCCGACGGGCGGCTGCTGCGCCGCGGGTACGAGGACCACATGACCCACGCGCCGCTCAGCTATCTGCTGCTGCGTCTCATGCGATTTGACATCGCCCACGCGCTGTTCTCGTCTGACGCCGTTGCCGCGGCCCGCTGGGCCAAGGCCACCGGACGTCCGGCCGTCTACTCGAACATGGGCGTCCCCGAGCGCCCCGAGCTGGTGCGCCGGCGCCGGCGCCTCGAACTGCTCGAA
>JACCVG010000152.1 GCA_013698335.1 Thermoleophilaceae bacterium | reverse complement strand
AGCCGCTCGAGCCCCTCGATCAGTGGGTTCTCCGCTGGCGCGGCAACGCTCTGCAAGGTCAGCTCCGCGCCTTGAGCACGGCCGCGGCGCGGCTCTCCTCGACCCCGGCGACGAGCTTGTCGAACGGGGTCACGAACGCCTGGATCCCGTCGCGCAGCAGCTTGTCGGTGACGTCGTCCATGTCGATCCCGGCCTCGCGCAGCGCTTCGAGGTCCGGCCCGGCGTCGAGCGCTGCGGTCCCGCTTTCCACCTCGAGCTGCTCGGCGGCTGCCTCGAGCGTCTGCATCGGCATCGTGTTGACCGTGTGGGGGGCCACCAGCGTGTCGACGTACTTGGTCGCCGGATAGTCAGGGTTCTTCGTTCCGGTCGAGGCCCACAGCGGCCGCTGGACCGGCGCACCGGCCTCGCGCAGCGCGGCGAACCGCTCGCCCTCGAAGACCTCCTTGAACTTCGCGTAGGCGGCGCGCGCGTTGGCGACGGCGGCCTTGCCCTGGAGATCGCTGCGGCCGAGCTCCTCGAGCCGCTTGTCGACCTCACTGTCGACGCGCGAGACGAAGAAGCTCGCGACCGAGTGGACGTCGAGCGACTCGCCGGCCGCTTGGCGGCGCTCGAGGCCCGTGATGTAGGCCTCCATCACGCGCTCGTAGGCGGCGACCGAGAACAGCAGGGTTACGTTGACGTTGATCCCGTCGGCGATCGCGTCGGTGATCGCCGAGAGGCCCTCGTCGGTTCCCGGGATCTTGATCATCACGTTCGGCCGTTCGAGCCGCTGCCAGAACCGGCGCGCCTCCTCGATCGTCGCGTCGGTGTCGTGGGCCAACGCCGGGGAGACCTCGAACGAGACAAAGCCGTCGGCGTGGCTCGTCGCCTCCCAGACTGGGCGCAGGACGTCGGCCGCGAGCTGGACGTCCTTGATCGCGATCTCCTCGTAGATCGAGTTCGCGTCCATGTCCCGGCCGGCGAGCTCGGCGATCTGCTCGTCGTACTCGTCGGAACCGAGGATCGCCTTCTCGAAGATCGCAGGATTGGAGGTCACCCCGCGCAGCGAGTCGACGTCGACGAGGTGCTTGAGATCGCCGCCCTCAATCAGCCCGCGGCGGATCTGATCGAGCCAGATGCTCGTGCCCGCTGCCGTCAGTGCCGCCAGTCGCTCGTTTACCTGCTCGGTCGCGCTCATCAAGTCTCCTTGGACGGGTTCGAAGCGGGGTTCGCGCTGATTAGATCACACCGCCGAGACCCGGTTGTGAAGCGGCATTGCTAATGTCGCGCCGGCCCGATGTCAGCCCTGCCCGACACCACCTTCTCCCAGCGGGCCCTGGCGGCCGTCTTCAGCTTCGCGGGGGTGATGCATTTCGTGATCCCGCGGACCTATGAGGCGATCATGCCGCCGTACCTGCCGGCCCATCACGAGCTGGTGCTGATCAGCGGTATCGCCGAGATCGTCGGTGGCCTGGCGGTCATTCCCCCGAGCACGCGCAGTTTCGCGCGCTGGTGGCTGATCGCACTGTTGATCGCGGTCTTCCCGGCCAACCTCCACCTGGCGATCAACCCGGGCGACGTCAAGGGCTTCGATCCCGATCGAATCCCCGAGTGGCTGCTGTGGGCCCGCCTGCCCGGTCAGCTGCTCTTCATCTACTGGGTCTGGCGCGCTACCCGACCTCGACCCGCATAGCGCGGGCCAGCGCGCCGCCGAGGACGTGTTCGTCCCGGCCGAAGCGGACCGTAATCGGGCCGTCGAACGGCTGGCGGTCAAGCACCTCGAATCCGTCTCCGATGCCGATCCCGCGCTGCTCGAGATAGCGCAACATCTCCGAGTCTGAATCGGAGACGCGCACGAAACGGCCCTGGGCCCCGAGCTCGGCGACGTCGAGGCTGACCGTAGGCGAATCGTCGATCGTCAGGTCGGCGGCCGGGATCGGATCGCCGTGCGGGTCGTGGGTCGGGTCGTCGAGCTTCGCCGCGATCCGCTCGACCAGGTAGTCGGAGAGGGCGTGCTCGAGCCGCTCGGCCTCCTGGTGGACGCGGTCCCACGGCACGTCGAGGTGGACGGTCAGGTACAGCTCGAGCAGCCGGTGGTGGCGCAGCACCCCGAGCGCCACGGCTTCGCCTTCCTCAGTCAGCTCGACCCCCCCGTAGCGCTCGTGCTCGGCGAGCCCCAGCTCGGCCAGCCGCCTGACCATCGCCGAGGCCGAGGCCGGCGAGACAGACAACCGCTCGGCGAGCGCGGAGGTGGGCACCGGCCCGTCGAGGCGGCCACTGAGCGAGTAGATCGCCTTGGCGTAGTCCTGGACGGTGTCGCTGACGATCACAGCGAGACCAGCAGACCGGTCAGGTACATGATCGCGATGCCCGTGAGCAGGCCCGCGACCGCGAGTGGATGGAGCAGGCGCCCGGACGCGTCGCGCACGGTCGGAGCGATCTGGACGATCACCTGAGCGATCGCACCGGCGCCGAGGCCGAACATGAAGGCGGCGAGGCTCGGATCAAAAGCCGCGGCACCGACAAAAGCGCCCAGAATCGCGGGCGCGCCGGCAATGAGCCCGAGTCCGACCAGCTTCGCGAGCCGCCGATCGGATTCCGGACCGTCGGCGATCGGCGCGACGATCGCCAGCCCCTCGGTCGTGTTGTGGATGGCAAAACCGATTATCAGGGTCGCGCCGAGGGCGAGCGAGCCGAGCGCATAGGC
>JACCVG010000144.1 GCA_013698335.1 Thermoleophilaceae bacterium | reverse complement strand
CCGCGCGACCCCGAGCTTGCGCGCCCCGCCCTGGTAGGCGAGCGAGGAGTCGAGGAACCGATCCGAGACGACGATCCGATCGGCGACCAGCGCCGGGGCGATTACCTGCGCGACGAGCTCCGCGCGCGCAGCGGCGAACAGCAGCGCCTCGGTCCGCGCGCCGATCACGATCTCGGGGTCCTTGAGCACCTCCCGCACGCGCTCGCCGACGACCGTCCCCCCCGGCTCGCGTACCGCAAGCGCCCGTTCGCCGAGCGCCTCGCAGAGCAGCGCCGCCTGGGTCGTCTTGCCGGAGCGGTCGATTCCCTCGATGGTTACGAACAGTCCGCTCACAGGTAGGCGAACCTAGCAAGGCGTTGGGCGGCTGCCGCAACCGCTCCGTAGGATGGCCGCCGTGCTCGCTCTGGTCACCGGCGGTGCCGGCTTCATCGGATCCAACCTGGTCGACGCGTTGCTCGCGCGTGGAGACGATGTCGTCGTGATCGACGATCTCTCGAGTGGCTTCCGCGAAAACCTCGAGGGCGCCGCCTCGGCCGAGCTGCTGATCTCCGACATCCGGGACGGCGAGGCAGTCGCGGCGATCACCGACCGCGTACGGCCCGACGTCATCATCCACCTCGCTGCCCAGATGGACGTGCGCCGCAGCATCGCCGAGCCGGGGCTCGACCTCGCGACGAACGCGGGCGGCACGCTCAACATGCTCGCGGCAGCCCGCGACGCCGGCGTCAGGCGGTTCGTCAACGTCTCGACAGGCGGAGCGATATACGGCGAGGCGCAGGTGATGCCCGCTCCGGAAGATCATCCGACCGTTCCCGACGCCCCCTACGGCGTCTCCAAGCGCGCCGCCGAGCTCTACTGCGGCGTTCACTCCCGGCTCTATGGGACCTCGACCGTCTCGCTACGGCTCGGCAACGTCTACGGCCCGCGACAGAACCCGCGCTCGGAGGCCGGCGTGATCGCGATCTTCTGCGGCTGCTTGGTGCGCGGCGAGACCGCGAGGATCTTCGGCGACGGCGGCCAGACCCGCGACTTTGTGTTCGTCGAGGACATCGTGGCAGCGCTGCTCGCCGCCGCCGAAGGCGAACAGACGGGCGCGTTCAACATCGGCACCGGCGCTGCGACGAGCATGGTCGAGCTCGCTGCGCAGCTCGACCGGCTGGCCGAGGGTGAGGGTGGCTTCAAGCCGGTTCACGAAGCCGAGCGGCTCGGTGAGATCCGCCAAATCGCGCTGGATGCGACCCGCGCGGCGGATGAGCTCGGCTGGAGCTCGCGGGTCGAACTCGCATCCGGGCTCGAGCGAACGCTCGCCTGGGTGCGCGCCCATCCCGAGCGCGCCTGAGCGCGCCGAGCCTAGCGGTGTTTGATCTCGGGAGCGAGGGTCGCGGCGCTCGCGTCGAACAGACAGGCGGCGGACCTCGAGAGGTCGCGCACCAACTGGGCGGCGTTCGCGAACAGCGACGAGCTCGCACTGGCAGCGGGTGCTTGCATGGGATCTCATCGACCAAACAGCCACGCGACTTGAACCGTTTCCTGGAACGGTTCCGCGGACTCCGCAAAGCGCGCGATTCGAGGCTCGCAACAACCGTGAGCGAGCGCTTTCCAGCGGTAAAATGGAGGAACGTGCAACGGCCTCCCCGAGGCCGGTCGAGCAGGTAGATCCAGGCCCGGGAGTCCGTCCGATGCGAGCGCAAGCATCCCCATCCCCGTGAGCCCGGGAACAAGGGCCCGAGAGATCCACCCAGAGAGAGGGATAGAGATGGCGAACACCCCGGTCGAAGTCAACGAGATCCAGCCCCGCACCGGTCAGGGTGTTTCCGTCGCGCGCAAGTTCACCGAGTCGGGAGTCCACCCCTTCGACGCGATCGAGTGGGAGCTGCGCGACGCCGTCATCGGCGATCCGGCCGCGCCGGTCTTCGCCCAGTCGAATCTCGAGTTCCCCAAGAGCTGGTCACAGAACGCGACCAACATCGTCGCCCAGAAGTACTTCCGCGGCCGGATCGGCTCGCCCGAGCGCGAGTCCTCGGTCAAGCAGATGGTCGGCCGGGTCGCCGGGACGATCACCGACTGGGGCCGTGAGTTCGACTACTTCGCCTCGACCGAGGACGCTGACACCTTCGACGCCGAGCTGCACCACATCCTCGTCAACCAGATGGCGGCCTTCAACTCGCCGGTCTGGTTCAACGTCGGCTTCGAGGAGCGCCCGCAGTGTTCAGCGTGCTTCATTCTCTCGGTCGACGACACGATCGAATCGATCCTCGCGTGGAACACCAAGGAGGGCATGATCTTCCGTGGCGGTTCGGGATCGGGGGTCAACCTCTCGAACATCCGCGGCTCCAAGGAGCACCTCTCGAAGGGTGGTCTCGCGAGCGGCCCGGTTTCCTTCATGCGCGGCGCCGACGCCTGGGCGGGCACGATCAAGTCGGGCGGCAAAACGCGTCGCGCGGCCAAGATGGTCGTGCTCAACGTCGATCACCCCGACATCCTCGACTTCATCTGGTGCAAGGCGCGCGAAGAGGAGAAGGCGGGCGCGCTGCGCGACGCCGGCTTCGACATGTCGATCGACGGCGACGGTTTCACCTCGATCCAGTACCAGAACGCCAACAACTCGGTGCGCGTGACCGATGACTTCATGAAGGCCGCCGAGCGCGGTGAGAAGTGGTTCACCCGCGCGCGGGTGAGCGGCGAGCCGGTCGACGAGCTCGACGCCGCCGACGTGCTCGAGCAGCTGGCCGACGCCGCCTGGCGCTGCGCCGATCCGGGCGTCCAGTACGACACGACGATCAACGACTGGCACACCTGCCCGAACTCGGGCCGGATCAACGCCTCCAACCCCTGCAGCGAGTACATGCACGTCGACAACTCGGCCTGCAACCTCGCCTCGCTCAACCTGATGAAGTTCCGGAAGCCCGACGGGACGCTCGACGTCGAGGCCTTCGAGCACACGATCGACGTGCTGTTCCTCGCCCAGGAGATCGTCGTCGGCCCGTCGAGCTACCCGACCGAGGAGATCGGCGAGAACGCCCGCGCGTTCCGCCAGATCGGCCTCGGCTACGCCAACCTCGGCGCCCTGCTGATGTCGAACGGCATGGCCTACGACTCCGACGAGGGCCGGACCGCCGCCGCCGCGATCACCGCGCTGATGACCGGTCGCGCCTACCGCCGCTCAGCCGAGATCGCTGCGGCGATCGGCAGCTACGACCGCTACGCCGAGAACCGCACGCCGCACAACCAAGTGATGCGCAAGCACCGCGATGCCTCGTACGAGATCGACAGCGGCGAAGTCCACGACACGCCGATGGTGGTGGCCGCGCGCCGCTCGTGGGACGAAGCCGTCGCGCTCGGTGAGCTCCACGGCTACCGCAACGCGCAGGCCACCGTGCTCGCGCCGACCGGGACGATCTCGTTCCTGATGGATTGCGACACGACCGGGATCGAGCCCGACTTCTCGCTCGTCAAGTACAAGGAGCTCGTCGGGGGCGGTCAGATGACGATCGTCAACAAGACCGTCGGCCTCGCGCTGCGGACGCTCGGCTACGCCGAGCACGCGATCGAGCAGATCGAGGCGCACATGCTCGAGAACGGTTCGATCATCGGCGCGCCGGGGCTCTCCGATGAGCACCTGCCGATCTTCGATGTCGCCGTCGGCGAGCGGGCGATCTCGCACATGGGCCACATCAAGATGATGGGCGCGACCCAGCCGTTCATCTCGGGCGCGATCTCCAAGACGGTCAACATGCCCCAGACGGCGACGATCGACGACATCGCCGATGCCTACACCCAGGCGTGGCAGCTCGGCGTCAAGGCGCTCGCGATCTACCGCGACGGCTCGAAGACCGCCCAGGCGCTGCGCACCGACGCGCAGGAGGAGAAGACCGAGGCCGCCGAGGTCGAGGATCGCCGTCCGGTCCGGCGGCGGATGCCGCGCGAGCGCCAGTCGATCACGCACAAGTTCGACATCGCCGGCCACGAGGGCTACATCACGGCCGGCATGTACGAGGACGGGACGGTCGGCGAGATCTTCCTGACCGACATCGGCAAGGAGGGCTCGACGCTGCGCGGCATGATGAACGCGTTCGCGACCTCGGTCTCGATCGCGCTCCAGTACGGGGTTCCGCTCGAGACACTCGTGCGCAAGTTCTCCTACATGCGCTTCGACCCGGAGGGGATGACCAAGAACCCGGAGATCCCGTTCGCCAAGTCGATGCCCGACTACATCATGCGCTGGCTGGCCTCGCGCTTCCTCGACGTCGACGCCCAGGAGGACCTCGGGATCCTCACGCCCGCGGTGCGTGAGCGCAAGGTCGCGCAGGAGGCGATGATGCGCGGTGACACAGCCGGTCCGGCAATCTCACTCGGCGGCAACGGGGGTGGCGAGTCAGCCACCGCCAAGCCCGCCGCCTCGGCGATCACCGACGAGCCGCCGGTGATCCCGGCCAGGCTCGCGGGAATGGACCTCGGGCCGGCGTGCGGGCAGTGCGGCGGGATGATGCAACGGACGGGTGCTTGCTACACCTGTTCGTCCTGCGGCAACAACACCGGCTGCGGCTGAGTTCGTCTGAGCTTCGTCTGGCGATGTCCGTGGACGCCGGTCGTGCAGGGCACTGCCCGCCGTCCACGTCCTAGCCAGACTCGCTAATACGAACTCAGGATGTAGCGAAGGGTTCCGCTGAAGTTCATCGCGCGGAAATGCCGAGGGACCGCCCGTAGGCGGCCCCTCGACCCCTTACAAAGCTGTCTGTCCTAGAGCTTGAAGAACCCTCCGGGCCCGCCGACGTCGCCGCCCCCGAAAAGGCCTATCGGCAGAGAGGCTTGGTCGGCTTCAGCGCCCCCGCATTGATCGGCGGACGGCCCTCGGACGTAAAGAAACCCGATGAGAGTCGCGATCATAGGCGCCGGAATCTCCGGCCTGACGACGGCCCACCTGCTCCACCGCGACCACGAGATCACCGTGTTCGAGGCTGACGAGCGGACCGGCGGCCACACCCACACGGTCCCGGTCGACACCGATTCGGGCAGTTACGCGATCGATACCGGGTTCATCGTCTTCAACGACACCAACTACCCCAACTTCGAGCGGTTGCTGAGCGAGATCGGGGTCGACTCGCAGCCCTCGAACATGAGCTTCTCGGTATCGGACCAAACGGGCGACTTCGAGTACTCGAGCACCTCACCGAACGGGCTCTACGCGAAGCGCGGCCACCTGCTAGACCCGCGCTTCCACCGGATGGTCGCCGATCTGCTGCGCTTCAATCGCGAGATCCGTCCGTTGATCGGGACCAACGGCGACGGCCCGTCGCTGGCCGAGTTCCTGGCCGACGGCGGCTACTCGACCCAGTTTGTCGAGCGCTTGATCGTCCCTCAGGCATCGGCTGTCTGGTCGGCGGCGCCCGGTCAGATGGACTCGTTCCCGGCGGGCTTCATGGCGAGCTTCTTCGAAAACCACGGGATGCTGGGCTTCACCAACCGCCCCAAGTGGCGAACCGTGAAGGGTGGCTCGTGGTCCTATGTGAAAGCCCTCAGCGCCCCATTCGCCGACCGCATCCATGCGGGCTCGCCGGTCCGATCGATCACCCGCCACGACGATCGGGTCGAGCTCGCGACCGATTTGAGCGGCGCTCTGGATTTCGATCAGGTCGTGATCGCCGCCCATTCCGATCAGGCGCTCGCGATGCTCGCCGACCCGACCGCGGCCGAGCGCGAGATACTCGGCGCGATTCCCTACCAGGCCAACGAGGCGGTCCTCCACACAGACCAGGCAATGCTGCCCAAGCGGCGTCGAGCGTGGGCGAGCTGGAACTTCCATCTGCTCGACCAGACGCCGGCCCGCACGACCGTGACCTACCACATGAACCGACTGCAGGCGCTCGATTCAGAGGTCGACTTCTGCGTGACGCTGAACCACAGCGAGGCGATCGATCCCGCAAAGGTGATCAAGCGGATCGACTACTCGCATCCGGTCTACACGGCCGCCGGGATCTCGGCCCAGAAGCGGCACGGCGAGATCTCTGGCGACCGCACGCACTACTGCGGGGCCTACTGGGGCTGGGGCTTCCACGAGGACGGGGTGCTCAGCGCGATCGAAGCGTGCAAGGCGTTCGAGAGGGTCGCGGCGTGAGGGCCCAGGACACCAAGAGTGCGCTTTATGAGGGTTGGGTGCGCCATCGCCGCTTCGAGCCGATCGAGCACGAGTTCCGCTACCCGCTGTTCATGGCCTATCTCGACCTTTCCGAGCTGCCTCGGATCTTCGATCGCCGCTGGCTGTGGTCGGCCAGACGGCCGAACCTCGCCTGGTTTCGCCGTGCCGACTATCTCGGCGACCCGGCGCTGCCGCTCGAGCAGGTCGTCCGTGATCTGGTCGCCGAGCGGACCGGCCGCCGCCCGTCGGGCCCGATCCGCCTGCTCACCCACCTGCGCTACCTCGGCCACAACTTCAACCCCGTCAGCTTCTACTACTGCTTCGATGAGGATGGGCAGACACTCGCGGCGACCGTCGCCGAGGTGACCAGTACGCCTTGGGGTGAGAGCCACTGCTACGTCGTCGAGCCGGGGGCCGAGCCCGAGCCGATCGACAAGCAGCTGCACGTATCGCCCTTCATGGGAATGGATCACACCTACGAGCTCGACATCGGCCGTCCCGCCAAGGCGCTCGCGGTGTCGATCAAGAGCCGGCGCGAGGGGCAGCTGTTCTTCGATGCCGTGCTCTCGATGCGGCGGGTCGAGCTGACCGGCCGCGCGATGGCGCGTTCGCTCGTGCGGTTTCCGGCGATCACGCTGATAACGCTCGCCCGAATCTACGGACAGGCACTGAGGTTGAAGCTCAAGGGCGCAGACCTACACCGACACCCGAAGGAGGCGATCAGCTGATGGGCGACCGGATCTCGCGCAGAATCGTGCGCTGGCTGCTCTCGCGCACCCGCGGCGGTCAGATCACCTTGATCGAGGATGGCGAGACGACGATCTACGGCGACCCCGAGTCCAAGCTCCAGGCCACGATCGAGCTGAATCGCAGCGGCTTTCATCGTCAACTGCTGCGCGGCTCGACCGGCCTCGCCGAGTCCTACGCCGATCGCGTCTGGGAGTGCGACGACACGGTCGCTCTGATCCGCATAGCCGCGATCAACATGCCGGCGCTCGACCGGCTACGCGACCGCTTCCGCGGGCTGCTGTTCCCGATTCAGCGGTTCAAGCGAATTGGCGTCCGCAACACCCCGAATCGCAGCCGCAGCCACATCGCGCGCCACTACGACCTCGGCAACGACCTCTTCTCGCTCTTTCTCGACTCGACGATGATGTACTCGTGCGCCTACTTCGAGACGCCTCAGGCGACGCTCGAGGAGGCCTCGATCGCCAAGCTGCGGCTCGTCTGCGACAAGCTCGACCTGGGGCCGGAGGACCATCTGCTCGAGATCGGGACGGGCTGGGGCGCACTCGCGATCTTCGCCGCGCGCGAGTACGGCTGCCGCGTGACCACGACGACGATCTCGGCCGAGCAGCTCGAGTTGGCGAGCGCACGGGTGTCGCTCGCCGGGCTCGAGGATCGGATCACGCTACTCGAGCGCGACTACCGCGACCTCGAGGGCCGCTTCGACAAGCTCGTCTCGATCGAGATGATCGAGGCCGTCGGCTGGCAGTACCTCGACACCTTCTTCGAGAAGTGCTCCGAGCTGCTCGAGCCCGACGGCTTGATGCTGCTGCAGGCGATCACGATCGACGACCGCGCCTACGAGGGGGAGAAGGAGTCGAAGAGCTTCATCAACACCGAGATCTTCCCCGGCGGGTGCCTACCCTCGCTTGAGGTGATGGCGCGTTGCACCGCGCAGCGGACCGATCTCTCGATGGTCGGACTGCACGACATCACGGCCCACTACTCAGAGACCCTGCTGCGCTGGCGCAAGAACTTCCTCGGCCGCACCGAACAGGCCGAGGGCCTCGGCTACGACGAGCGGTTCCGGCGGATGTGGGACTTCTACCTCGCCTACTGCGAGGCAGGTTTCCGCGAGCGGCGAATCGGCGATGTCCAGCTGCTGCTCGCAAAGCCGCTCTGGCGCGATCCGCTGGCGCCTGCCGAGCTCGCCTCCGTTTCACTCGACCCGGTTGCCGACGGCCCCCAGGCCGCGGTGGACGCGGTCGAGAACGTCGCGTGAGACTCGGCTACGACCGCCAAGGCAGCGGGGAGCCGCTCGTCCTGATCCATCCACTCGGGGGCTCTCGCGGTGTCTGGGCACCGGTGATCGAGCCGCTGGCCGAGCACCACGACGTGATCGCGATCGACATGCCCGGCTTCGGCGAGTCACCGATGATGCCAGCGGGGATCGACCCCACGCCGACCGCCCTCGGCGGAGCGGTAGCCGAGTTCCTGGCGCTCGAACTGGGGATCGGACGCGCGCACTACGTCGGAAACTCGCTCGGTGGCTGGGCGGCGCTCGAGCTCGCCC
>JACCVG010000100.1 GCA_013698335.1 Thermoleophilaceae bacterium | reverse complement strand
ATTGGCGACCTTCTCGAGCACTTCCCCCACACTCACCGCGACCGGCGCGCAGTCAGCACGGTCGCCGATCTGGTCGCCGGGGAGCAGGCGACGATCGAAGTGGTCGTGCGGAGCGTCGCCGTGAGGCCGATGCGCAACCGCCGCCAGAAGCGGGCCGAGGCTCGTGTCGGTGATGAGTCGGGCCCGGTGCTCGCCGTCTGGTTTAACCAGCCTTGGATCGCCCGTCAGCTCGCGCCCGACACGCGCGTGAGGTTGCATGGCACCGCCAAGCCGCGCAACCAGTTCTGGGTGACCGAGCACGAGCTCGTGCGGGGGGGAGAGGCAGCGGTCCATACGGCGGGGCTCGTTCCCGTCTACCCGGCGACCGAACGGCTGCCCGCGGCCCGCATCCGCGTCCTGATGATCGCGGCCCGGCCGGCCGTCGCAGAGGTCGTGGAGCCTCTGCCGGGGCTGTTGCGGTCCCGGCTGGGCTTGCCCGACCGATCGGCCGCCGTCTCGGCCATGCACTTCCCCGCGACGCTCGCCGAGCAGGAGCTAGGCCGTCGACGGCTGGCCTTCGAGGAGCTGTTGCTGCTCGAGCTCGCGTTCGCCGCCCGCCGTCGCGCACGCGCCGAGCGCGTCTCCGCTTCCCAGCTCGCCGGGGCTGAGCAACTGATCGGCGGCTGGCGGGCAGGCCTCCCGTTTCAGCCGACCGGCGATCAGCTCGCCGCTTTCGCGCGGATCGCGCGCGATCTCGCGGGCGATCGCCCGATGTCGCGGCTGCTGATGGGGGAGGTCGGCTCGGGCAAGACCGTCGTCGCCCTCGAGGCGATGCTGAGGGCAGCCGGGGCAGGCGCCCAGGCTGCCCTGATGGCCCCGACGGAGACGCTTGCCGAGCAGCACCTGGCGACGCTGGACCGCCTGCTGGGAGGGTTGACCCCGATTGCGTTGTTGACCGGCTCGTCCACCGCGGCCCAGCGCCGCGAGGTGCTCGGCCGGCTGGCCAGCGGCGAGCTGTCGCTGGTCGTCGGGACCCACGCGCTGCTCGAAGCCGACGTCGCGTTCCGGCGGCTCGCCGTCTGCGTGATCGACGAGCAGCACCGGTTCGGGGTCCGCCAGCGCGCCGCGCTCGATGCGAAGGCCGGAGCCGGACGCGCCCCGCACGTGCTCCACATGACGGCGACCCCGATCCCACGTTCGCTGGCGCTGACTGCATTCGGCGACCTCGACATCACGACGCTGCGTGAGTTGCCCGTCGGCCGCAGCCCGATCGAGACCTTCGTCGTCGATGGCCGGCGCGCCCGTGCGCGGGCGTACGAGCGGGCACGGGAGGAGATCGCCGAGGGGCGCCAGGTGTTCGTCGTCTGTCCGCTTGTCGAGGAGTCTGAGGCGCTTCAGGCGAAGGCGGCGACGACCGAGGCCGAGCGCCTCGCCACGAGCGAGTTCTCCGGTCTGCGGGTCGGCCTGATCCACGGGCAGATGCACGCCCGCGAGAAGCAGGCCGCGATGGGCCGATTCGCGGCCGCTGAGCTCGACGTACTGGTCGCGACCAGCGTGATCGAGGTCGGGATCGACGTCCCGAACGCGACCGTGATGCTGATCGAGGCGGCCGAGCGCTACGGCCTCTCGCAGCTGCACCAGCTCCGCGGACGTGTCGGGCGAGGCCAACACGCTTCGATCTGCATCCTGTTCGGGGATCCGTCGCTGCCACGCCACCAGGCGATCGCCACCGAGTCGGACGGCTTCAGACTCGCCGAGATCGACCTCGAGCTGCGTGGCGCCGGGGAGGTGCTGGGCGTCCGCCAGAGCGGAATGCCGCAGTTCCGCGTCGCGCGGATTCCGGAGGATGCGGAGCTGATCGAGCTGGCCCGCGACGCCGCGGAGCCGATCGTTGCGGCCGATCCGGGACTGGTCCTGCCGGAGCACGCACTGCTGCGCAGCGCCGCGGCCGCACGATTCGGTCCAGAGCTCGACCCGATTCTGCCATGAGACCCCACCGGGGTCCTGCCGCTTCGACGCCTCGACCCTTCGTACCCATGGGCTGGGAGCACTAGATGCGCGTCGTCGCAGGGAAGCACCGTGGGCGACGGCTGCACAGCCCGGCCGGCGCGACGACCCGCCCGACTGCCGATCGCGTGCGAGAGGCGGTCTTCTCGATCCTCGGTCCGCTCGACGGACTCAACGTGCTCGACCTGTACGCCGGGTCGGGTGCGCTCGGGATCGAGGCGCTCTCGCGCGGGGCCGCGGCGGCGACCTTCGTCGAGCACGACCGGGCGGCTCTGGCGACGATCGAAGCGAACCTCACGACGATCGGCGAACGGGCGTCGGTGCTCAGGCGCGATGTCGTCAGCTACTTGGAGGCCGTAGCAGTGCAGGATTCCGCCCAGTTCGACGTAGTCTTCGCCGACCCGCCATATAGTTCCGCCGGGCTGATCGGAGAGCACCTGTCGCGTCTGCTGCCCGGAGTGCTCGCCTCCGAAGCTCGAATCGTGACCGAATCAGACAAGCGCAACCCACTGCTGCTCGATCTGCCGCTCGAGAGCGAGCGGATCTACGGCGGCACCCGCATCGTCATCCACAATGCCCACTGACACCGACACGGTCGTTTGCCCAGGGTCCTATGACCCGGTTACGTTCGGGCATATCGACATCATCACCCGGGCTGCGCGTGTGTTCGACAACGTGATCGTCGCGGTCGTGGGTCAGCCGGTGCGCAAGCAGAAGACGCTCTTCTCAACCGAGGAGCGCTGTTCGTTCATCGAGGACGAAGTCGAAAAACTCGGCAATGTGCAGGTGAAAAGCTTTGATAACCTCGTCGTCGATTTCGCCCGGGAGAACTCAGCCAAGGCCATCCTCAAAGGCCTGCGGGCGATTTCGGACTTCGAGTACGAGTTCGAGATGAACCAGCTCAACCGAAAGATGGCGCCCGACATCGAGAGCATCTACATGATGTCCGCGGCCGAGTTCAGTTTCTTGAGCTCGAGCGGAGTCAAGGAAATGGCGATGTTTGGGGGCGATCTGACGGGTCTGGTACCGCCAAAGGTGGCCCAGCGGCTGGAGGAAGCCGCGCGCCGGTGACGAACTGAGGTTCACCCATGGACGTTCTCGTACTAATTGACAAGCTCGACGATCTGGTCCACAACGCACGTCCCGTGCCGTTGACCGATCAGGTTCGCGTCGACAAGGAGGAGATCTACGACATCCTCGATCAGATGCGCGCCACGATCCCCGAGGAGATCAAGCAGGCGCGCTGGATCGTCAAGGAGCGCCAGGAGATGCTCGCCGAAGCCAAGCGCGAATCCGAGCGCATCATCAAGGAATCGCGCGATGAGCAGGCGCGGATGGTCTCCAGCGAAGAGGTCGTCAAGCAGGCCGAGCGCCAGGCCGAGGAGATCGTCGAGGACGCCCGCGTCCGCGAGCGTGAGATCCGGCTCGGAGCCGAGGACTACGCCGACGACACCCTCAACACGCTCGAGGTCAACCTCCAGAAGTTCCTCGCGGCGGTCTCTAGAGGCAGAGATCGTTTGCAAGGCCGCGACGACGACGCTTAGGCTCTAGGTTCTCCAGGGGTCGGATGCGGCGGAAGCCGCTTCGCGCCGTCCGCGTGCCCGGCCGGCCTCGCAGGCAGCCGGTGCCTTCGAGCCGTCCATCGGGTTGAAGCCCATCGCCATGTGGTCCTCGGTGCTCGCCCGGATCAGGATCGGCTCGAAGCCCGCCTCGTGGAGCTGAGCGATCTCGCGCTCGGTGCGGCGCAGCCAGGTGTGGAACAGGGTTCCCTCGGGCGCGCCTTCGAACAGCGTATCGACGATCAGCGCAGGGCCGGGGTCGGTGTCGAGGATCACGTCGGCGTTGGTCACCGAGCGGACCCCGCCGTCCATCAGCCGGCGCCCGTCCGGGCTCGTGATCGGCGGGAAGATGCCGGGGATCGAGCAGGAGGCCGCCACGGCGTGGGCAAGCGGCATTTCGGATGCGTGATCGAGGACGACGAGATCCCCGCTCGCCGTGTCGATCGTCGCGACGCGGAGGCTTGCGGGAAAATCGCCGTCGATTCGCAGGCGGGCGGCCAAGGTGTCGCGGAAGACCTCTTCGGGGATCTCGGAGGCCGTTAGGGCGAACGCGCCCAGCTCGGCGCTGCTCTGGCCTTCGGCCTCGCCCGCGGCGAACCGCTCGAGTAGGCGGCCGAACGCCGCGGCGAGGGCTTCCGGTGTCGCCGCCGGGTGCTGAGCCTCGAGCGGACCCGCCGCGGTGGCGGCCGAATCGCCCTCTCGTGCGGCCAGGTGATCGGCGACCTCGCGCATGTCGACGCCGCCCGCAAGTCGGGAGCCGACGACCGATCCTGCCGAGGTCCCGACGATCGTCGTGGCCGAGCGCAAGTCGACGCCTTCCTCGAGCAGACCGGCGACGAGCCCGGACTGCCACGCGATGCCGAGCTCGCCGCCCCCTGCGAGGACGATGGCACCGCGGTTTGGATCGGGGTTCTGCATTCCCTCATTGGATCACTTCCCGGCCGCTAACCTCGAAACGTGGCCCCGCGCGCGGATCTCTTCGAGCTCGGCTCACTCGCGCTCGATCCGGGCGAGGCGCGAACCGTCGAGCTCGACATCGAGCTCCAGCCGGTCACGGTCGGCGCCCAGCCCTACGAGCCGCAGCCCGCGAGTGTCCCTGCGCGACTGGACGTCTCGCGGACGGTCGCCGGCTGGTCGCTTAGGCTGCGCTTTGATCCGGCGGTCGAAGGCCCGTGCACCCGGTGCCTCGACCGCGCCCGCGCTGCGCTCGAGCTCGACCTGCGCGAGTACCACCAGCCCGGAGGCGGCGAGGAGCTGGCCTCGCCCTACATCGAGCAGGGGGCGCTCGACCTGCGCGCCTGGGCACGGGACGCGGTCGTCCTGGAGCTACCGACCTACATCCTCTGTCGCGAGAACTGCCTCGGCATCTGCTCCGCCTGCGGCGAGAACCTCAACGACGCGGGCCCGGACCACGACCATCCCGCCGAACCGGACGCGCGCTGGGCCAAGCTCTCGGACGTTCGCTTCGACTAAGATCGATTGCCATGGCCGTCCCAAAGCAACGTCAGTCGCACGCCCGCACTAACAATCGGCGCTCCCAGCACAAGATCGACGCTCCGTCGATCACGAAGTGCCCGCAGTGCGGTGCCGCAAGGCTCCCGCACCGGGTCTGCACGGCCTGCGGCACATATGGGGGCAAGCAGATCATCGTTTCCGACCCTTCCTGACCCGCAGCGCCCCGTGATCGCGCTCGACGCGCACGGAGCCGACGGCGGCGCGGGCGCGGTGGCTGCCGGAGCGCGCAGCGCCGGACTCGCGGTGCTCGCCTTCGGTCCGGCAGCCGAACTGGGTGATCTCCCGATCGGCTCAGCGGTCGTCGACTCACCGGTGGCGATCGACGCCCACGCCGAGCCCGCGCTCGCGGTTCGCTCCGGCGGCGAGTCCTCGATCGTGCGCGCAGCGGCGGCCGTGGCACGCGGGGAGGCGGGTGCACTGGTTTCCTCAGGCCCGACCGGCGCGGTATTGGCGGCGTCGGTGCTCTCGATCCGGCGGTTGCGCGGTGTGCACCGGCCGGCGGTCGCGGCGTTGCTGCCGGCGTTCGGGGGCCGCCGCACGCTGCTTCTCGATGCCGGCGCCAACGCCGAGGTGCGTCCGGAGCAGCTCGTTCAGTTCGCCCACATGGGCGCGGCGTTCATGAGCGCCGTTCACGGCGTCAAGGCACCCACCGTCGCGCTGCTCTCGGTCGGCGAGGAGGCGACCAAGGGCACCCCCGACGTGGTCGAGGCTCACCGCCGACTGCTCGAGCAGGACCTGCGCTTCGTCGGCAACGTCGAGGGTCGCGACCTGCTGGTGGGCGCGGTCGACGTAGTGGTGACCGACGGGTTCACCGGAAACGTCGCCCTCAAGACGATCGAAGGGACGGCGCGCGCGGTCGCCGGATCGGTTGGCTCGGCGATCCGGTCGAGCGCCGTGTCGAGCGTCGGCGGGTTGCTGGTGCGCGGCAAGCTCGCCGCCCTGCGCGCCCACCTCGACCCGAACTCGGTCGGCGGGGCGATTCTGCTCGGGCTGCGTCGCCCCGTAGTGATTGCCCATGGCTCATCCAGCTCCGAGGGGATCGCCGCCGCGATCGCGCTCGCCGCCTGTGCGGTCGAGGAGCAGATGGTCGAACGGACGGCTGACGCGCTCGCGGCGGCCGGCGTCTTACGGTCCGCACCCGCTGGTAGCGTCGCGAACGATGTCTAGAGACGAAGTCCTGGAGCTGATCCGGACCCACTTGGCGACCGAACTCGAGGTTGACCCGGCCGCGATTGGCGACGCCACCCGCTTCAAGGAAGATCTCGAGGCGGATTCGCTCGATGTGGTCGAGCTCGTGATGGAGCTCGAGGATCGCTGCGGGGTCCGCATCCCCGACGAGCAGGCCGTGAAGATCCACACGGTCGGGCAGGCTGCCGACTACGTCGCGGCGAATGCCGGTTGAGGCCGGCCGGACGGTTGCGCTCGCCGAGCTGCTCGACGCGCTGCCTCCGGACCTGGCGCGCCAGGCGCTCACCCACGCCTCGTGGGTCGGTAGCCGCGCGGATTCCTACGAGCGACTCGCATTCCTCGGGGATGTCGTCCTGAGCCTCGCGATCTCGACCGATCTCGTGCCGCGGCTGGAGGGCACCGGCGCGGGCCGCCTCACCAAGGTTCGCGCCCAGGCCGTGGCCCAGGCCGCATGCGCGGAGGTCGCGCGCGAGCTCGGGCTCCCGGAGCGGCTGAGTTCGATCGACGTTGTCGCTGGGGGCCAGAGCGCCCAGACGCTGATTGCCTCCGAGCGCGTGCTGGCCTCGATCTGCGAATCGGTGATCGGCGCCGCCTACCTGGCCAACGGCTACGACGCGGTCGCACCCGCGATCGTCGCGGCGTTCTCCGAACAGGTCGAGGATGCTCTGTTGAACTCGGTCGACTTCAAGAGCAGCCTCCAGGAGCGGCTCGCCCGCCGAGCCGAGCTCGTCGCCTACCGGATCGAGTCCGAGCAGGGCCCGCCCCACCAGCGCAGCTTCGTTGCGATCGCGGAGGTCGACGGCAGCGAGATCGGTCGCGGCGAAGGACGCTCGAAGAAGGTCGCCGAGCAGGCGGCCGCGGCTCGCGCACTCGACTACCTGGACAAGCGCAGGTCCTGAACTGATGCACCTGCGCTCGATCACCATGAAGGGGTTCAAGTCCTTCCCCGACCGCACGCGTCTCGAGTTCGGCCCCGGGGTCGCCGTGATCGTCGGGCCCAACGGTTCTGGCAAGTCCAACGTCACCGACGCGGTGTTATGGGCGCTCGGCGAACAGAGCCCGTTGACGGTCCGCGGCCAGACGATGCAGGACGTGATCTTCTCGGGCGGCGCCGGTCTCCCTTCGCGCGGCTTCGCGGAGGTCGAGATCGTGATCGACAACAGTGAGCAGGGCCTCCAGTCGGAGTTCTCCGAGATCGCCATCCAGCGCCGCCTCGACCGCGGCGGCGAGGGCGAGTATCGGCTCAACGGGGCGCGCTGCCGACTGATCGACGTCGCCGAAGTGCTCTCCGACAGCGGTCTCGGGAAGGAGATGCACTCGGTCGTCTCCCAGGGTCGGGTCGAGGGGATCATCCACTCCAAGCCCGCCGACAGGCGGATGCTGATCGAGGAGGCAGCCGGTCTCGGCAAGCACCGCAAGCGCCGCCGGCGCGCGGAGCTGAAGCTCCGCCGCACGGAGGAGAACCTCTCGCGCGCGCTCGACGTGGAGCGTGAGGCCCGCTCCCGCCTGCGCCCGCTCAAGCGCCAAGCCGAGGCCGCCGATCTGCATGCGCGCCTGGAGCGCCAGTCGCTCGAGGCGCGCTTCGAGCTGGCCGCCGATCTCGCCCGCGACGCTGGCGCTGCCCGTGTGAAGGCCGAGAACGCCGCCCGCCAGGCGCGCGTCGGTTACGCGCGCGCCGAGCAGGGCCTGGCCGCGGTCGCGGTACGGCGTAAGGCCGCCGAGCAGGCGTTCGCCGAACGCAGCCAGGCGCGCGAGACCCTGTCGCGAAGCTTGTTCGCGGCGACGACGTCGATCGACAGGATCGATGTCCGGCTCGAACGGATCCACGACGCCGCTGCCACGGCGGCGCGCGTCGAGGAGCGCTGCCGCACTGGTGTCGCAGCGATCGAGGAAGCCGAGCGAGCGGCCGGTGCGGTCGAGCCCGATGCGGTTGGCTTGGCGATCGACCGTCTGGTCGAGGCGGAGGCTGCCGCCGCGGATGCCGTCGATGCCGCGTTGGTCCAGCTGCGGTCCCTCGCTGCGCACGCTGATGCAGATTCCGCGCTCGGCGGAGCTTTAGGCGAGGTCGTCCGAGCCGACGGCGCGCTTGATCGGTCACGTGCCGAGCTGAAGGCGCTCCAGGAGGCCCTCGATGCCGGCGCCGAGGACGGCGGTGCCGCCCGGCGGGCGGCGGGTGAGGCAGCGCGGCGAAGCGAGCTGCGCGTTCAGCAAGGCGAGGTGTTCGAGGCGCTGCTCACGCGAGCACGGACGCTCGCCGTCGGGGTCGGCGCGGCCGAACGGGCCCTGGCGGAGGCGTTGAGCGCGGTCTCCGCTCGACGGGAGTGGCTGCACGGCGAGCTCGGCGAGCGCGAAGGCGGCGTCGAGCCCGGCGTCGAGTTGCGCCAGCTGGCCAACGAGGAGGCCGAGCTCCAGTCGGAGCTCAAGCTCGCTGGTGAGGCGGTGACACAGGCCGAAGTCCTCGCCCAGCAGGCCCGCGACGGCGCCGGCGAGCTCGAGGTCGAGCTGCGACGGTTGGCCGAGAAGCTCGGCTTCGAGGCCGAGCCGGCGGTGGAGGCGCTAGACGACGAACAGCGCGAAGCCCTACGGATGCGCGTTGAGCGGATCGCCCGCCGCCGCGAGCAACTCGGGCCCGTCAACCCGCTGGCACGCGAGGAGTACGAGCGCGAGGTCGCTCGCGTCGAAGAGCTCGCCGAGCAGCGCAGTGACCTCGAGACGGCGCTCGTCGAGCTCGAGCAGGTCATCGCCGAGGCGGACCGGCAGATCCGCCGAAACTTCGAGGAGACCTTCGCGGCCACCGCGCGCAACTTCGAGGAGGTGATCGGCGAGCTGTTCCCCGGCGGGCACGGACGGCTGCGCTTGGTCAAGCCCGACTCACCGCGAGCGGTGATCGCCGGCGAGGAGCCGGAGACCGACGAGGATGACGAGCATGAAGCCGAGCCGGGTGTCGAAGTCGAGGTGACCCCGGCCGGCAAGTCGATGCGCCGCCTCTCGTTGCTCTCGGGCGGCGAGAAGACGCTCGTCGCGCTGGCGTTCCTGTTCGCTGTGTTCCTCGCCCGGCCGTGCCCGTTCTACATCCTCGACGAGGTCGAGGCCGCGCTCGACGACCGCAACATCGACCGTTTCCTAAAGCTCGTCCGGCGCTGCTCGGAGCGGGCGCAGTTCATCGTCGTGACCCATCAGAAGCGGACGATGGACGCCGCCGACTGCCTCTACGGAGTCAGCATGGGCGGCGACGGTGTCTCGAAGGTCGTCTCGCGTCGCCTCGAGGG
>JACCVG010000082.1 GCA_013698335.1 Thermoleophilaceae bacterium | reverse complement strand
GGACGATGCCGTTCGACGAGCCGGGCACCCTTACCCCCGAGCAGTACTGGAACGTGATCGGCTACCTGCTGGACGCCAACGACCTGCTGCCACCGGACACCGTGCTCGGCCCCGAGACCGAATCGATCGAGCTGAAACGGGGCTGACGCGATGAGTGGATTCGTCGCCGCGATCTACCTCGCCCCCGGCGGCGGAGAGCCGATGCAGGCGCGCAAGGCCGCCCGAGCCGTGCCCGGCCGGGGGCTCGACGGCGACCGCTACTTCAAGGGCGCGGGCGCCTTCTCGGGCAGAGTCTCACCCGGTCGCGAAGTGACGGAACTGACGTTGATCGAGGACGAGGTCATCGAGCACCTGAAGCGCGACCTCGGCCTCGACGTCACCGCCGCCGACAGCCGGCGTAACCTCGTCACCCGGCTCATCCCCCTCAACGACCTCGTCGGCGCCGAGTTCCGGGTCGGGAACGTGCTGCTCCGAGGCACCGGTCTCTGCGAGCCGTGCGTGTCGCTCGTGAAGTCGCCCGAGAACACGCACCTCCTCCGCGGCCTGGCCCACAAGGGCGGACTGCGCGCCCAGATCCTGAGCGAAGGCGTGATCGCGGTGGGCGACCTCGTCGGGCCATCTGCGACGGCGCAGCTCGCAGCCGTGGGCTAGCAGCACCCATTCGACCGGACGAGGGGAAGCTCGCGTCGGCCCGAATCGGCCTGCGCCGGCTTCGTCGCCTTGACGATCGCGCCGTGCATCCCGTCCGCCACCTCGTGGGTGAAGGTAACGCTGACGTCCTCGAAGCCGGCCGCCTCGAGGCCCTCGACGTACTCTCTCTGCGAGAGCGCGCCGGCGATGCAGCCGACGAAGCTCCCGCGCTCGGCACGCTCATCCGGGCCGAGGCGGTTTTCCGCGACGACGTCGCTGATCCCGATCCGGCCGCCGGGCCGCAGCACGCGCCCGATCTCGAGCAGCACGGCCGCCTTGTCGACCGAGAGATTGATCACGCAGTTGGAGATCACGACGTCGACCGACGCCGCAGGCAGCGGCACGGCCTCGATCACGCCCTTGAGGAAGATCGCGTTCCGGATCCCCGCCTCGCCGGCGTTGCGCTGGGCGAGCGCGAGCATCTCGTCGGTCATGTCGAGCCCGTACGCGAGCCCGGTCAGGCCGACCCGCTTGGCGGAGAGGATCACGTCGATCCCGCCGCCCGAGCCGAGATCGAGGACCGTGTCGCCCTCGCGGAGGTCGGCGACCGCGGTCGGGTTGACGCAGCCGAGGCTCGCGAGCACGGCGGTTTGCGGCAGCTCTCCCCGCTGCTCGGCCGCGTAGAGCGCCTCGCCGAAGTCGGCGGAGGCGGCGTCTCCGCAGCAGGAGCCGCTCCCGCAACCCGGGTTGGCCTCGCCGCTCGTGACGGCGTTGGCCGACTCGGCGTAGCGGCGGCGCACTTCCTCCCGTAGCTCGTCGGCAGTCGTCGTGGACATCAGCAGCACACTCCTTTCAGGTCGGCGACGGCCGCGAGCGTCGCGACGGCATCGCGCTTCAGCGAGAAGTAGGCCCACTTGCCGCGCTGCTCGCGCTCGACGAGGCCTGCGTCGACGAGCTTCTTCATGTGGTGGGAGACCGTCGGCTGGGCAAGCCCGAGCGGTCCGTTCAGGTCACAGATGCAGACGGGCTCGCCCGCCGTCGCCAGGCAGTTGACGATCCGGACCCGCGCGGGATCGCCGAGCGCCTTGAAGAGCTCGGCCGTCGCCTCGGCCTCCTCTGCGGAGAGGACGGCCTGGTCGAGCGGAGCGCAACAGGTGATCGGTTCAGCAAGAGAAGACATATCGACGTTCGTCAATATATCGACGAACGTCGATACGTGTCAAGGGCGGGCCTACGGCTCGATCCACAGCACCTCGCCGGCGCCGCCGAGGTCGCCGAGGCCGCGCTTCCTATCGCACTCCCGCCAGACCACGACACGGCGTGTGAGGGGCGTCCGACGGGGCTGAAGCTCCGATACGGAGTTGCACAGTGATGACGGGGGCGGGAAGCGCGCCGTCGCGCACCCCGCTCAATCGTTACGGGATCATCGGCGCGAGGATCCCTGTGACCTCGAATGTCCCGCGGCCCGTCTGGAAGGTGCACGTGGTGAGGCGGTCGCTCAAGGCGCTCTTGTCCAGCCCCGGGGACGTCGTGACGATCGTTTCGCCGTTCAACACGATCGTCTTCGGGATCAACACCCCAGGCGAGGATCCGGTTGCGGTATTCGTCACGAACAGCGGGGTGAACGCGCGCGCCGGAGGAATCGATAGCGACGCCGGAAACGTCGTGGGGCCGGTCGTGCAACTACCGCCGGTGAAGGTGATCAAATCGGCGGATGCCGTCGACGCAGCGGTCAGCTCAACCGCTACTGCCGCTATGAGCGCGGCCAGAAGCCGTGAGAGCCTCAACTCCCCCCTTGTTTCGATCGGCGCGATCTTATCGCTGAGATCGTCTTCCTCGTCATCTCTCGTCCCTTCCGACACGCCCGTCCCGGGTCATGTCCGTTTGATGTGCCCCCAGCGTCCAGGAGGTCGGTTGAGCGCCGCCCGATCGGCGTTGGAGAACCGGTTCCGCGTTCGCGCGGCCCGACCGCCGATGTCAACGAGCACGCCCCCAGTCGGGCGCGTAGTTGACGCCGGTCTTTGTGACCTGGCGTACGTTGGTGCCGT
>JACCVG010000053.1 GCA_013698335.1 Thermoleophilaceae bacterium | reverse complement strand
ACCTCGAGCGGCTCGAGCGGGCCGGGATCGTCCGCCACTTCCACCTCGGCCACTCCCCCAGCCTCTACGTGCGCGCGGGCGGCGGCGTCCAGGAGTACCTCGTCTGCGAGTCCTGCCAGCTCGTGCGGGCGGTTGGCCCGGATGAGCTCGACGCGGTTCGCGATCAGCTGCGAGAGCGGTTCGGCTGGGAGGCGCGGTTCACCCACGACCCGGTCGTCGGCCTTTGCCGCGACTGCCAGGAGGCCGACTGATGAGTTACGAATGGCTGTTCGAGCCGGTCGAGCACCTCGACGCGTGGTTGACCGGCCTCTTCGACGGGGCACCACTGCTCGTCGCGCTGGGGATTGCCTTCGTGCTCGGCCTCCGGCACGCATCTGATCCCGACCATCTGGTGGCGGTCACCTCGCTCGTCGCGGCCGAAGACAGCAGCTCGCGTCAGGCGGCGCGACTCGGTGCCTGGTGGGGAATCGGACATGCCGCGATCCTGCTTTTGATCGGCATTCCGCTGATCCTGTTGAAGTCCGAGCTGCCGACTTGGCTCGAGTCCGGCGCCGAGACTGCCGTCGGCCTCGTGATCGTGCTGCTGGCCGTACGCGTCCTGTGGAAGTGGGCGCACGGCGATTACCGGCTCGGGTCGCACGGCCACGAGACCGAAGCGGCGCACCGCCACCTGAGGCGCGGCGAGGCGGGCCACCACCATACGACCGTCCGCTCGCCGCAGCAGGCGCTTGCGATCGGCGTCCTCCACGGCCTGGCGGGCACCGGGGCAGTCGTCCTGCTGCTGATCGCAGCGCTGCCGACACAGCTCGAGGCGCTGCTGGCGCTACTGGTGTTCGCGCCGATGTCGATCTTCTCGATGGCGGCCTTCACGACCGCGTTCGCGTGGGTGCTCACCCGGCCCGCGATCCAGCCGGTCTACCGGACGGTCCTGATTCCCGCACTCGGACTGTTCGGCGTGATGTTCGGCCTCTGGTACACGGGAGTCACCTGAGCGATGCCGGTGCGCATCGTCTTCCGATGCGAGTTCTGCGATGCGCGCCCTGACGCCGATACCCAGCTCAGCCTCGAGCACCAGCTCAAGGCGGAGTTGTTCGGCGAGTACCTCGACGCGCCCCCGTCCAACTGGCTGACCTGGACCGGCCGCGGCCTGTTCGGTCCGGCGCGTTATGCCTGCGCCGAGCATCGGGGCGACCTGACCGCCTACCTGCGAACCCACTACTCGTCGGTCGGGCCGCACCCTTGGAAGAAGGGCCCCTACCTGCGCCATCCACCCCCACGCTCGCGCCCCGATTCCTCGCTCACCCGAGCGGTCACGCCGCGCTCGGGGAAGTCCTACTAGCGCGAAACTCGCGCTCAGGGACGAGCGTCGCGTGCGCATGACCCCGGTGGGGTCTGACGGCGGGCGAGCGTCTGCTCCGCTCGCTTGCGGCTGGCCTCATCGAGCATCTCGCCCTCGAGCATCACGGCGCCGTCGGCCGAGGGATCATCGAGCGCCGAGAGAATCGCCTCGGCGAGCGCGATCTCCCGGGGACTCGGCGAGAAGATCTCGTTGAGTGGCTCGATCTGCGTAGGGTGGAGCGCCCACTCGCCGTCGAACCCGAACTCGCGAGCGCGCCGCGCCGAGGCCTCGAGGCCGGCGGGCTAAGGGGTACTCAGCGACGCAGCCGCGATGGCTGCCTGCCCGTAGGAGATCCCCCCGTCGTTCGGCGGCAGCCGCACCGGCCGTAGGACCCGCAGCCCGGCCCCGACCAACTGCTCACTCGTGCGCTCGAGCAGCAGCCGGTTCTGGAACACCCCGCCGGAGAGGGCGACGGTGTCGAGCCCGCCCGCCTCTGCGAGCCGGGCGCAGGCCGAGGCGATCCCGGCTGCCAGGCCGTTGTGGAAGCGCGCCGCAGTCAGCGCGAGATCGGTTCCGGAGTCGCGATCGGCGACCAGCTCGCGCAACAGCGAGCGCGGATCGAGGACCAGCGGATCGTCGCCCACGAACTCGAGCTCGTAACTCGATCGCTCCCCCAGATCGGCCGCGCCTTCCAGCTCCGCCGCCGCCTGGCCCTCGTAGCTGACTTCGGTCCGCAGGCCGAGGATCGCCGCAGCCGCGTCGAATAGCCGGCCCGCGCTGGTCGTGATCGGCGAAGCGACGCCGCTCCGCCCGAGCGCAGCGACCTGCTCCCAACGGTCGGCCTCGATCCCCGGTAGCGGTGACACGGGCTCGCCGAGCGCGGCCTCGAGCCAAACGCAGGCCATCCGCCACGGCTCCCGGATCGCCCGCTCACCGCCCGGCATCCGGACCGGCGCGAGCATCCCCACCCGCTCGACGTGCGCGAGGCCGCCAACCAGCAGCTCCCCTCCCCAGACGGTCCCGTCCTCGCCGTAGCCGGTTCCGTCGAAGACGACGCCAATCGCCGGGCCCTGCTCACCGTGCTCGGCCAGGCACGCCGCGAAGTGGGCGTGGTGGTGCTGGACGCCGAGCGTCTCCACCCCTTCGAGCTCGAGTGCGTGCGTGGTGGACAGGTACTCCGGGTGGAGGTCGTGGACGACGACCTCGGGTCGCACGTCGAAGACACGCTCGAAGTGCTCGATCCCCGAGCGGAACGACTCCAGCGTTTCCCAGTTCTCGAGATCGCCGATGTGGTGGGAGACCCACGCGCGGCGGCCCTTGGCAACGCAGAAAGTGTTCTTGAGCTCGGCGCCGACGGCCAGCAACGGGCGCGCGCTCTCGAGCGGGAGTTTGATCGCACCCGGCACATAACCGCGCGCGCGCCGGATGACGAGCGGGCCGCCAGCAGTCGCCCGGATGACCGAATCGTCGGTGCGGATGTGTATCGGGCGGTCGTGGACGAGGAACAGGTCGGCAATCGCGCCGAGCCGCTTCTGCGCGTCCTCGTCGTCGTGGGCGATCGGCTCGTCGGAAAGGTTGCCGCTCGTCATCACGAGCGGCGCTCCGCAGACCTCCAGCAGCAGGTGGTGAAGCGGTGTGTAGGGGAGCATCACGCCGAGGTCCGCTGTCCGTGGGGCGACGGATTCGGCGACCCTGGCGCCGGGGCGACGGCGCGCGATCACGATCGGGCACCGTCGGCCGACGAGCAGCTCCTCCTCCCCCGCACCCAGCTCGACGAGCGATCGCGCCGCATCGAGATCGGCCGCCATCAGCGCGAGCGGCCGGTCCTCGCGCCGCTTGCGCTCGCGGAGCGTCGCGACGGCACGCTCGTCGGCTGCCGAGCAGGCGAGGTGGTACCCGCCGAGCCCCTTGATCGCGACGATCGCCCCGGCGACCAGGGCGCCCGCCGCAGCCGCGATCGGGTTGGCGTCACCATCGGCCTCACCGTCCATGCCGATCAACCGCACCGAGGGCCCGCAGTCGGCGCACGCGTTCGGCTGGGCGTGAAACCGGCGATCGGCCGGGTCCTCATACTCGGCGCGACAGCGCGCGCACATCTCGAAGCCGGCCATCGTCGTCAGCGGCCGGTCGTAAGGAACGCCCCGCACGATCGTGAACCGCGGCCCGCAGTTGGTGCAGTTGATGAACGGGTAGCGGTGGCGCCGGTCTGCGGGGTCGAAGAGCTCCCGCAGACAGTCCTCGCAGGTAGCGCTGTCCGGGGCCACGAGCGCGTCGGGAGGGCCGCCCGTCGGGCTCGCGCGGATCTCGAATCCGGTTTCGCCTAGCGCGGGACAGCGCTCGGTCGTTACCGAGTCGACCGCCGCCAGCGGTGGCGCCTCGGCCGGTAGCCGATCCAGGAACGTTGCGACGGCCTGCTCGGCGCCCTCGACCTCGAGCAGTACGCCCCGCTCGTCGTTGAGCACCCAGCCCGTGAGCCCGAGCTCGCCCGCGAGCTTGAAGACGTAGGGTCGGAAGCCGACCCCTTGGACCGTCCCCTCGACGCGCGCGCGTGCGCGCACGGCCCTACCCGGCAAGTTCCACCAGTTCGCGCAGCGCGTGGTAGGCGGTCGCCTGCGCCTCCTGGATGCGCGGGATGTTCTCCGATCCGACCACGAGGACGTGGTCGGCGAGCTGCTCAGCGGCGATCCGGCCGCCGTCGTAGCCGACCATCGCCACCGTCACGAGCTCGCGGCGGCGCGCCTCGGCGAGCGCCTCGATCACGTTCTCGGAGCCACCGCTCGTCGATAGCGCGAGCAGCGCATCGCCGCTGCGCCCGTAGGCGATCACCTGACGGGCGAAGATCGCAGCCGGGCCGATGTCGTTGGCGATCGCGGTGATGATCGCCACGTCCTCGGTGAGGTCGATGGCGCGCCGCGCCGGCCACCCTTGCGGCGCCGCACGGAAGTCGGCGACGACATCGATAGCGTCGGTCGCGGATCCGCCATTGCCGAGCACGAGCAGAGTCCCCCCTCCCTCGAAGGCCGAACACAGGGCAGCAGCCGCGGCCTCGAGCGTGGCGCGGCCCTCGACGAGGACCTGTTCGCGCAGCTTGCCGACCTCCTCGGCCTTGAGCACCACCGAGCGGCGGACGTCCTCGAGCACCGCCTCCAGGTCGTCCTGGCTCTCGGAGAGAAACGGGTAGAGGAAGCTCGACGCGCCGCTGTCGTGGGTCCGGCGCTGATCGCGGCCACCGAGCAGGCCGCGGTGGTCGAAGAAGACGTGGCAGAGCTCCCAGAGCACGTGGTAGGCGGTCTCGGCGATCTCCTGGTCGACGAACGGATCGCCCGTCGCCGGGACGAGCTCGTACTCGGCACCCGTGCCGGCGTCGAACGCGATCGTCAGGCATCCCCGGCCGCGGGCGAGTGCCAGCGCGACGACCGTCTCGCGCTCGGCGTCGTGGGCGATCGCGATGTCGCCGGCCTCCGCGACGAGGTCGACCTGCCTCGAGAGTTCGCCGCCCTCGAGCGTCAACCCGATCGCGGGCAGCGCCCGCTTGCCGACGATCACCGGGTGGACGAACTCGACGGCGACGTGACGGGCATCGGAGCGCGATTGGGGCGTGACGCCGAGCGCGATCAGCCGCCCGCCGCGCGCAAACCGCTCGGCCATCCCGTGGCAAAGCCGAGCCAACTGCTCGGCGTGCGCGTCGAAGAACTCCCCGTCGCAGCTCAGGCGCAGGGCGAGCAGCTCGTCAAGCCGGCCCGCTACGCGGTCGCTAAGCAGCGGTCGGCACCCGTCCCGCGACCTCCGCGAGCCAGTCGGCGAACTGATCGATGCCCTCGCCCGTCTTCGCGCTGACCAGCAGGCAGCGAGCTTCGGGATTGACCTGCCCAACGTTGGCTACGAGCCGGTCGACGTCGAGATCGAGGTGCGGCAGCAGGTCGATCTTGTTGATCACGACGAGCTCGCACGCGCGGAACATCAGCGGGTACTTGAGCGGCTTCTCGACGCCCTCGGTGACGCTCGCGACCATTGCGCGCGCGTCCTCGCCGATCCTGAACTCGGCCGGGCAGACGAGGTTCCCGACGTTCTCGACGAGCAGCAGATCGATGTCGGCGAGCGGCAGCGAAGGCAGCGCGCTGCGCACCATGTTCGCGTCGAGATGGCACTCGCCACCGAAGCCGTTGCCGGTGTTGAGCTGTGTCACGGGAATGTGGAGCAGCGCGAGGCGGTCGGCGTCGAAGGAACCCTGGACATCGCCCTCGAGCACGCCGGCGCGCAGCTCGCCGAGCGCGTCACCTCCGAGCACCCGTTCGAGCAGGGTCGTCTTGCCGGCGCCGGGCGAGCTCATCAGGTTCACCACGCGGACCTCTTCGCGGTCGAAGTCGGAGCGGTTGGCCGACGCGATCGTCGTGTTCGCGTCGAGCGCGTCGCTGGCGATCGTCACCTTTGTGCGATGCATGCGTCCTCCTTGTCTTCGACGACGATTGACTCGACCTCGAACTCTTCGCCGGCCACGGCCCGCGCGGTGCCGCCACAGGCGCAGAGGAAGATCGGGAGGTCGAGCTCCCATTCCTTCTCACAAGTCTCGCAACGCGCCCGCCCGGCGATCATCGTGTGGCGCAGCTCGGCACCCTCGCAGAGCGTGTCGCGCGCGACGATGTCCCAGTAGAACTCGAGCGAGTCGGGGACGACCTGGCGGAGCGCGCCAATCGTCATGTCCACCGCGGTCACACGCCTGCCGTCGGCATGCTTCAGGACGGTCCCGAGAATCGCCTCGCTCAGGGAGAGCTCGTGCAACGCAGCTCCTCGACGGTCTTCATGACGAGCGCCACCGCGTCGTCGATCGCCGCCGCGACCTCATCCGAGAGACCGAAGCCCATCTCGTCGATCTGGGCCGGTTCGCAAGATACGACGACGACCTTGCCTGGCCACCCGTTGACCGCCTTGATGAAGCGCAGGACCGTCCGCGGGTTCATGTCGTGCGGGTCGAGCAGCTCGCCGTCCTCGATCGGCCCCGCGAACTCCTCCTCGTCGGGCTCCATCACGAACAGCGTTCCCGGCGGCTCGCCCTGCTTGCCCGCGTCGACGATCACGAGCGCGTGGTAGCCGCGCATCACCTCGTACGCGAGGTCGAGACCGCCGGTGCCGAAGTCGTGGACGCTGACTCCTGGCGGCAGCTCGCCGGCCTCGATCCGACGGGCGACCTCGGGGCCGAAGCCGTCATCGGCGAGGAAGGCGTTGCCGATCCCCGCGATCAGGATCTGGGCCTCAGGAACGCGCGAGGAGACCAGTTCCTCGTTCGGATCTATTTCGGGCAGATTCGAAGTCACGGGCGCAGCTCCACCTCCTGGGGCTTGAAGAACATGTAACGGCCGCTCGATCGCATCACGTCGGCGCCGGGATCGTCGTCAATCGTCACGGCGAGATGGACACCCTCCTCGACGTCGACGTAGATCCGCTCGATCGTGGCCGAGCGGCCGTTGAGCATCATGTCGTGCGGATCGCCCCCGGTGCCAAGCCGCAAGATGACCTTGCCGCCCTTCTGAAAGGTCCGGCCGCCGATCTCGATCTCGTGCTCGCCCGGCATGTTCATCGGCTCCGGCGAGGGCGTCATGACGGCGTGCAGCTTGAAGATGTCCTCCGGGGTGGCGGCAGCCGCGCGCGCAATCATCTCGCGCACCGCGGGGTCCTGATCCTCGATCGCCTCGAGCTCGCCGTCGCTGAGGGTCTGGACGTGGAGCAGGAGAGCCTCCTCGATCTCGGTGCTGTCGAACAGACCGCCCTTGCTCTGCGGGGCGAGCTGCGGGTGATCGGGCAGCACGATCGCGGCGCCGAGAATCGCGCGGTCGTCGTCGGAGGCGAGCACCGGGAACGAGTTCACGTTCTCGCCCGGCGCCTCGAGCGGCGAGATGAAGCGGCCGTCGCCGAGCCGCACGACGACGTGGGTCGAGAGCAGGGCCGAGCCGAGTGCGGTCGCACGGTCGGCGTCGGGCACGTCGAAGGGCGTCAGGTTGTGGACGCACATCCGGACGCGATCGCCGTCGCGGCGCAACCTGATTCGCCCCTGCACCTCGCCGAAGTCGAACTCCTGGGTGCCCGGCTCGTCGACGTCGATCCGTCGCGGAACGGCCTGATGGCGGTCCCCGGCGGCCTGTAGGAAACGGACCTCGCCACTCAGCGGCGCGTCCTCGGGCGCGTCGACGTAGCAGTCGATCCGGAGATGGTCGAAGGTCGCGTCGCTGTCGGTGGCGTACGCCGGCGGATAGACGATCCCGAACGGCGTCGGCGTCGCGTTCTTGGTCGCCGCAGGCGTGTAGGGATAGAGCGCGTAACCCTCGTAGAGCAGCGAGGTGACGAGCTCTTCGAGCTTGGGATCCATCACCACCTAGACCTCTGTCCTTGCAGCTTCGAGCAGCTCGTGCACCGCCGCCTCGAGCGACGGCAGACCGCGTGCCACGCGGAAGGTCCGAAGCTCCTCTAGCGTCTGTTCGCCGAGCCGCATTACCCCACCCTCGGGATAGTGGAGCGCGATCGATTCGCGCCAGGTCTCGATCGGGAGCTCGAATTTCGCCTCCGAGGTCCACGCGATCTGGGTGATCTGCAGCCGATCGTTCTCGCCGCAGTAGAGGACGGTTCCGCTGAAGTGGAACGTGAGCGGGACCTTTCCCCCTTGGACCGCCGAGAAGTACTTCACCGCCGCGATTTCGGCGTCGATCGTCAAGGGCACGCGGATGTCGAAGCGGATCGAATCGGTGAAGCCCTTGACGAGATGCTCCTCGCGTGTCCAGAGGACGCCCCGAGCGGTGTCGCCCCAGCGCTCCGGCTCGCCGAAGATCTCGCGCAGCCGCTCGCGCGTCTCGTCGCTGTAGGTCCGCTGGGCGGCCTCGATCTGGATCTGGGCCGTCAGGACGATCGCGTAGACCTCTCGCCCGGAGGTGTTGTTGGCGCGCATCTTGAACGCCAGCGTCGGGACCGCGGCGCGGCGCACCGGCTCAGCGCCGAGGACCCAGAAATCCGGTTCGGGCAGACCGGTCAAGCGCGTGCTTGGAGCTGCTCGAAGAACCCGTCGACGACGCGCTCGACGGCCGGACCGCCGGACAGCCCCTGCCAGTTGGCCTTGATCAGGCCGACGAGCTTGTAGGCCTCATCAGTCGGTGCGATCACGTGCTGAGGCGGCTTCGCCCGCCGGTTGACGAGCAGGGTCTCGGCGTCGGCCTCGAGCGTCTCCAGTACGGGGTTGAGCCGAGCCAGCTCGTCCCAAGCGCCGAGGTCGAGCTCGGACTCCGTGGCGCCCGCCGGACTCGGATACATCGCGACGACGTTCCCGCTGCCGCGGATGAAGAACGCGAGCCCGATCGGAATGCTGAAACGAGCCCAGATCTCATCGGGCAGGACGAAATCCTCGAGCCAGAGCACCCGGTTGCCGGTCGGCCGGTACTCGGCGTCGCCCGAGCGCAGCGCCCAGCAACTCTCACACGCGCAGACCATGTGCCGATCCTCGAGGTTCAACAGGTGCCGGTGGTCCTCGGGCATCGAGGTGCCGCAGATGTCGCAGGCCGCCTCGAGCGGACGGGGCCCTTCCGGCATCTCGCGCGCCGAGAGCCGCTTGAGCGCGCCGATCGCGCGGGCGCGGCTGACCTCGGGGGCCGTCATCGGCGGCGTCGGCTCAGGCATGCAACGCCACGCGCGCGACCGAACCGTTCTCACGCAGTAGCGGCACGGGCGCGAGCTGGATCCGATCGTCATCGAGTGATCGCCCGGCGCGCGGCAGGAAGAACCGCCGCTCACAGCTCGGGCAGGCGAGGACGCCCTCGCTGAGGGTGCTCGTGCTGAGCGGGGCCTGGCAGCCGGCGCAGGAGTCGTGGTAGGCGAGCAGCTCGCCGTCGACGTTGGCGACCAGCAACGCCTCGCCATCGACCGTGAATGAGCCGAGCGCGCCGGGCGCAACGTCGGTGGCGCCGTCGAGCTCCTGCCAGCCCGTCACCTTCGGAGACGCGGGCGCCCCACCGTTCATCATGACCATCGGCAGGCCGACCCCTGTGACCTCCGGGCCGGCCTCGGCGAGCACCCCTTCAACCTCGATGCCGAGCAGGTCCGGCGCGGCCTCCTCGAGCGCCTTCTCGACGGCCAGCTCGAGCGTCGACGCCGACGCCGCGCAACCATCGCAGCTGCCATCGAGCCGCAGCCGGGCAACACCCTCCTCGATGCCCAGCAGCTCGACCCCTCCACCGTGAGACTTCATGTAGGGCCGGACCTCGTCGAGCCCGGCCTGGACCCGCTGCTCGAGCGGGACCGGGTGGAGGTCGTGGATCAGCAGGAGCGAAGCGACGAGATCGTCCTCCGCGAGCTGCAGCCGAACGCCCTCGTCGAGGGGCTCCAGGACGCGCCGAAGCCCCTCCCCGTACATCTCGAGCATCGTCGCGACCAGCTCGTCAGCCGCCCGACTGACCGTCGGGTCGGCCGATGACTCGATCTGGGCGCTGAGCTGCCCGATTCGCTCGATCAGCGTCACGACATCCCCGTCGGGCGGTGCATCACCTTCTTGACCCGGCCGCCCCCGGTGTACATGTGCACGCCGCACGGCAGACACGGGTCGAAACTCCTCACGGCGCGCATGATGTCCACGCCCTTGAAGTTCTCCGGTCCGTTCTCCTCGAAGATCGGCGTGTTCTGCACCGCGTCCTCATAGGGGCCGGGCGTCCCGTAGGTATCCCGTGGATTCGAGTTCCACGGGGTCGGCGGGTACGGCTGGTAGTTAGCGATCTTGCCGTCCTCGATCACCATGTGGTGCGAGAGCACGCCACGCGCGGCCTCGTGGAATCCGACGCTGACCGCCGAGTCCGGAACCGTGAACTCGTTCCAGCTCTTGGTCCGGCCTGAGCGCACCTCGGCGAACGCCTTGTCCAGGTTGTGCAGCGCGACGAGCGCCGCATACGCCTGGTGGTAGGTGCGTGCCCGGTCGCGCTCGATCGCATTGGATTTCTCCGGGATCTTCCACTCGATCTCCATCTCGGGGCTGCTCGCCGTCTTGGGCAGCACCATCTGGAGGCTGTGTCCGGTCGCCTTGAGGTACCCGATGTCGAGAATGCCGGCCTTCGCCGTCACCCACTGACGCGCGAACGGCCCGCCGCCTGTGTCGCAGGCGACGTAGCGGTCGTTGCGGGCGTCGTAGATCCTCGGCGAGGTCACCCAGGAGTACTTGTCCGCGAAGTCGCGCTTCTGCGGCTTGGGCAGCGTCACCTTGTTCCACGGGTGGCGCTTGTCGACCGGGTTGCCGAGCGGATCCTTGGTAACGAACGTCTTCTCGTCACTCCAGTCGTCGAAGTACGAGGAGCCGAGCAGGATCCGGATCATCAGGTTGATCTCGACGAGGTCGGTCGAGATCAACTCGCCGTCGATCACGACGCCTGGCGTCACGAACCGGCTGCGGCCCCAGTCGGTCATCGATGCGTAGTCGTAGAGCCGGCCATTACCGGCCGGGTCGTCGAACGCTCCCCAGCAGACGAGGTTCGTGTCGCGGTAGCCCACCATGTCGTAACCCGGCAACTCCGTGAGGAAGAAGTCGTACAGGTCGTCGTGCATCGGGACGGTCCGCTTGACGTACTCCATGTAGCGCATCAGACGCACGTAGTAATCGGTCAGCGTCTGGTGCGTGATGTGCGCCGAACAACCGCCCGGCATGATCGTCGAGGGGTGCGTGTGACGACCACCGAACAGGCAGTACATCTCACGCGTCCAGCGCGCCACCCCGAGCGTCTCGAGGTAGAACTCGCCGGTGAACGGGTTCAGCGCCCGCATGATGTCGGCGATCGTCTTGTAGCCGTGGATGTCGCTTCCGGCGGCTGACGTCGTCTCGGCCTTGGCCAGCAACGACGGATTGGTGTCCTTGACCATCTGCTCGCAGAAGTCCACGTTCGCCATGCAGTCGTTGAAGATCGCGTGGTCGAACATGTAGTCGGCGAGCTCGGCCAGGTTGAACGCGTAGTCGCCGAGCTTCGGCGGCGTCACGCCGTAGGCCATGTTCTGGTTCAGGCACGACGTCGTGCAGTGGTTGTCACCGCAGATCCCGCAGATGCGGCTGCTGATGAAGTGCGAGTCGCGCGGATCGATCCCCTTCATGAAGATGTCGAATCCTCGGAAGATCATCGACGTCGAATAGCACTTGTTCACCACCTGGTTGGTGAAGTCGATCTCCGTGTGGATACCGAGCGACCCGACGATCCGGGTGATCGGATCCCACGACATCTCCTTGACGACGACCTTCTGTTCGCGCGGGGTCTCTACCGTTGACATGTCGTTCTCCTCCGCGCTACCAGCGCTTGGCGTAGCCGGTCGTGAGCTCGGGTCGGTTGTGACGCCACTCCGGCTCCTTGTCGTACTTGTTGTCGATGTTCTTGTGGCGGAAGTAGCGGATCAGCGGACCGCTAACGAATTTCTCGAAGTTCGACGCCGCCGCGCCCCATTTGTCCTCGTCCATGAACGGCATGTACTTGTCGGGGAAGCCCGGCATCGTGCAGGCCATGCAGATGCCGCCGACGTTCGGGCAACCTCCGTAGCCCGACTGCCAGCCGCGCACCGGCACGTTGCACTTGACCACCGGTCCCTTGCAGCCGAGCTTGACCAGACAGCGTGGATCGTCGCCGTACTCGGTCGCGAACTGGCCCTGCTCGGCGAAGCCGGCGCGGTTGCAGCCCTCGCGCACCGTACGGCCGAACAGCCAGGTCGGCCGGTGGGCCTCGTCGAGCTCGGGCGGCGGCGCCATGCCGGCGAGCGCGAAGACGAGGTACATCAGCGTCTCGGTCATGTTGTCGGGCTGGGCCGGGCAGCCGGGGATGTTGATGATCGGCAGGCCGGCGCTGGACTTCCAGTCCCAGCCGAGGTAGTCGCACATCCCCATCGCGCCGGTCGGGTTGTTCGCCATCGCCGGGATCCCGCCATAGGTCGCGCAGGTCCCGATCGCGACGACGGCCGCCGCCTTTGGGGCGAGCCGATCAACCCATTCGTTGGTCGTGATCGGCTGGCCGTTGTCGGGGTTGACGCCCATGCCGGCCCAGTGGCCTTCGCCGCTGAGGTGCTCGTTGGGGATCGAGCCCTCGACGATCAGCACGAACGGATCGAGCTTGCCGGCCTCAGCGTCGTACCACGCCTGCATGAACTCGGCTCCGTTCTCGAAGGCGAGCACCGGCGTATGGACGACGACCCGCGGCATGCCGGGGATTGCGCCCGTGATGATGTCCTCGAGGCTCGGGCTCGTCGCCGAGGTCATGGCGACGGAATCACCGTCACAACCCAGTCCGGTCGTCATCCAGATCACATGCGCCGTGACCGCCTCAGTCGCGTGCTGGTTGGGTACGAACTCCATCTGGGTCGCCATCAGCTCTCCTCTTTCCTCGTCAACAAATCCGCGGCAGCGGGTCGCCCACCAGTTGATCCATGACCCGTCTACCGCCAAATGCCGTCTCCACCAGAACCATTCCCGGAGGCTCGGTGCGAACCTCCCCGATCTCCACCGCCGCCTCGCAGCCGCCCACCGAGCGCAGCGCCGCGAGCGCCGCATCGGCCGACTCCGGGGCGACGAACGCCACCAGCTTGCCCTCGTTCGCCACGTACATCGGGTCGATCCCGAGCAGCTCCGAGGCACCCATCACCGCGGGCGCGACCGGTATCGCCGCTTCGCGCACGACCATCGCAACCGTCGAAGCACGGGCCAATTCGTTGAGCACCGAGGCGACGCCTCCGCGGGTCGCGTCGCGCATGCAGCGCAGCCCGTCGCCGGCTTCCTCGAGCAGCGCGTCGACCGCCGGCCAGAGCGAGCAGGTGTCGGACTCGATCTCGGCGTCGAGGCCGAGCTCGCCGCGCGCGAGCATGATCGCCGTCCCGTGCTCGCCGATCGAGCCGGAGACGATGATCCGGTCGCCGGGGCGCAGCGCGTCGGTCGCGGTGCGGGCGCGTGGGTCGCGCTCGCCGATCCCGGTCGTGCAGATGTACATCTGGTCGGCGTAGCCGCGCTCGACGACCTTCGTGTCGCCCGCGATGATCTCGACCCCGGCCTCACGTGCGGCCGTCGCGATCGCCTCTACCTCGGCGCGCAGCTCGGTGGCCGGCAACCCTTCCTCGAGGATCAGCGAGAGCGTCAGAGCGAGCGGCCGAGCACCGGAGACGGCGAGATCGTTGACCGTTCCGTTGACGGCCAGCTCGCCGATCGAACCGCCGGGGAAGCGGATCGGCTTGACAACGAAGGTGTCGGTCGTCATCGCGAGTTCGTGCGCGCCGACAGTGACCGAGCCGGCGTCGCCGAGCGCGTTCAGCGACTCCGACTCGAACGCCGGGACGAGCAACCCCTCGATCAGCGTGCTGGTGGCCTTGCCGCCGGCGCCGTGGGCCATCGTGATCCGCTCGTCGCGGAACTTCGGCCGCTTGGCGCGGGCCGTCTCGATGATCCCGAGGATCCGCTGCTCGCGGCCGGTGGGCACAGCAGTGCTCGACACCTAGACCACTTCCTTCTCGCGCGCGAAACGCCCGTAGTTGTAGTAGGCCGCGCAGGCGCCCTCGGAGGAGACCATGCA
>JACCVG010000048.1 GCA_013698335.1 Thermoleophilaceae bacterium | reverse complement strand
GAAGGACCCGCGGCCAAGGCGGGCGACACGGTCGGCGCCGATTACGTCGGGGTGTCGCAGTCGAGCGGCGTGGAGTTCGACTCCTCGTGGGAGCGGGGGGAGCCGATCGTGTTCGAACTCGGGGCCGGGATGGTCATCCCCGGCTGGGACCAGGGCATCGAGTGCATGCGCGTCGGCGGCCGGCGGCTGTTGACGATCCCGGCGGAGCTCGCCTACGGCCCGGCCGGATCGCCACCCGACATCGCCCCCAACGACACGCTCGTCTTCGCCGTCGACCTGAGAGAGATTCAGTAGCCCTCCCCCGATGAAGCGGCGCTATGTCCTCCCGGTCGCGGCGACCCGGATCAAGCCGGGCGAGCGAATCGAGCTGCCGCGCCGCGGGTGCTGATGAGCGACGCGGCGGACCTCGCGCGGGGCGCTGCGGCGCAAGCCGCTCTGGCTGAGATCGAGCCGGAGATGACGATCGGGCTCGGCTCGGGTCGGGCGGTCTGGCGGCTGGTCGAGGAGATCGGCGCGCGTTGGCCCGACGGGGCTCCGCTGAGAGTCGCCGCCGCCTCGATCGTGACCGAGGAGCGCTGTCGCTCGGTCGGGATCGAGCCGATCGAGCTCGACGGCCGAACGGAGCTCGCGCTGGCGATCGATGGTGCCGACGAGGTCGCTCCCGGCTTGGCTCTGATCAAGGGTGGCGGAGGGGCGCTGCTGCGCGAGAAGATCGTGATCAACGCAGCGCGGCGGTTCATCGTCATTGCCGAGGCGGCCAAGCGCGTCGCCCAGCTCGGCGAGCGGTGCCGACTGCCGGTCGAGGTCGTGCGCTTCGGCTGGCGCGACACCGCGCGCAGGCTCGACCGGCTGGTGCCCGGGGGCGAGTTGCGCGTCACCGGGCAGGGCTCGCCGTTCGCCACCGACGAGGGGCACCTGATCATCGATTGCCCGATTTCCCACGGAACCGATCCCGAGCGGCTGGCCGCGGCGCTCTCGGCGACGACCGGCGTCGTCGAGCACGGCCTGTTCATCGGCCTAGCGGCAGTCGCCTATCTCGGGACGGCCGACGGAGCAGTCGAGACTGACGTTCCCTGAGTGACGATCGCCGTCGGCGCCTCGTCGAGTCGGTTGTCGTGTCCGTCCGGGGACCAGCCCGGTCCTCCGAACATGTAGCCGAGCCGGTCACGCCAGCAACCGGCGCCGCGGACGTCGTGGTAGATCGCGATCCACTCGTGAAACGCGACCCGCACCGGGTTGTAGGTCTTGATGTTCTTGGTCAGCCCGAACCGGACCCGTTCCCCTTCCCCCTGGAAGGTCCCGAACAACCGGTCCCAGATGATCAGGATCCCCCCGTAGTTGCGGTCGAGGTAGATCTCGTTCGCGCCGTGGTGGACGCGATGATGGGACGGGGTGTTGAAGATGAACTCGATCGGCCGCGGTAGCCGCTTGATCCGTTCGGTGTGGATCCAGAACTGGTAGATCAGGCTGATCGACTGCTGGAGCAGGATCATCCAGGGTGCGAACCCGAGCAGCGCCAGCGGGATCCAGAACGGGAAGTAGGTCATCGGGACCCAGGTCTGGCGCAGCGCGGTCGAGAGGTTGTAGTGCTCGCTCGAGTGGTGGACGACGTGGCTCGCCCAGAACACACGCACCTCGTGGCTGATCCGGTGGAACCAGTAGTAGGCGAGATCGTCGGCGAAGAAGAGCAGGACGTAGGTCCACCAGGCGTCGGCCGGCATCCGCAGCGGCGTCAGCTCGTAGAAGAACGCGAAGATCAGCAACACGACGACCTTCCAGCCGACGTTGATCACCACGTTGCCGAGCCCCATCGTCAGGCTGGTGCGCGTATCCGCGGCGCGATAGCCGACGAGGTCGCCGTCCTGGATGTGGCGGAAGCTGAGCGCTTCGACGCCGAGCAGCAGGACGAAGGCCGGAATCGCGTAGAGGATGATCTCGGACACAGTCGTGCCTAGTTGAGCGAGGGATCGAGCGGCATCGTTGCGACCAGGCGGAAACGACCGCCGAGCCTCGTCAGGATCGCCGACCAGAGACCGTCGGGATCCTCGCTGAGCAGGTCGGTTCCCCGCGCGGGCGCGACGATCCAGTCCTCGCGCTCGATCTCATCCTCGAGCTGACCAGGGCCCCACCCCGCGTGGCCGGCATAGACACGACCGCGGCCCGCGAGGCGGTCGAGGTCGACCGGGCCGAGGTCGCCGCGCACGATTCCGATTCCGTCGACGACCGGCAGCGCCTCGCCCTCGGGATCGATCTCGGCGACGAGGATCGCGGCATCGGGCTTCACCGGGCCGCCGATGAACAGGTGGCTGTCGCACTCGGCGAGTCCACCGAGGCCCGGAACCGCGTCGGCGACGAGCGCGTCCGTGGGACGGTTGAGCACGAGGCCGATCGCGCCCTCCTCGTCGTGGTCGGCGATCGCGACGACCGAGCGCGCGAAGTTCGGGTCGAGCAACGCCGGGGCGGCGACGAGAAGCTTTCCGGACAAGCGGTCCATTACCGCTCATTATCCTCACCTCGCCCCCGGATAGGGTTGGCGACCACGATGGCCACCTCATCCGACGCCCCGCCGCCCCCGGGCTC
>JACCVG010000029.1 GCA_013698335.1 Thermoleophilaceae bacterium | reverse complement strand
GCACCACAGAGCAGCGTGACCCGCTCTCCACGCTGCTCGAGCGCGGGCAGCAGCACCGTTAGGGCTCCCACCTCGTAGGCGCCGCGAGCGCCCCCGCCCGGTAGGACGAGGGCTGTGCCCGACACTTCCTTCGGGCCCGCGGCCATGCCGGCAGTCTCGCGACCCGTGGACGGCCTGCCTATGGACGGCGGGCCAGATCGACCCTGCCGGGATGTCGAGCCGCGGCGGCTCTGGTCAGTCGGGAACGGTGAACTGTGGAACGGCCTCGCGCTCGGCGGTGTCGCGCGCGCTGCTGAGCGCCTCTTCGAGCGGGTCGGTGACTCCCCAGACGACGACCGTCGAGATCAGCAGGCCGGCGAACAGAATCAGCCCGAGCAGCCCGAATCCGCCGACCGCGAGCACCGCGCCGCCCGCGACGGCACCGACGACGTATCCGAGCTGCGCGCTGGCCGTCCGTGCCGCCATCATCGATCCGGGCTGGTGCGGGAGCTGGCCGAGACCGAGCGTGCTCGACCCGTTGAGGCGCAGCGCGGCGAACACCGCGACCAGGCAGATCAGCGCGACCGTGAACGGCACGCTCGGCGTGAACGTGAAGGCCAGCAGGATCAGGGCACCCATGCCGACCCCGCCGACCACGATCACGGGCTTGAGCCCGAACCGATCGGTCACACCGGCGACACGCGGGCTGAGCAAAAGGAAGGCGAGCGAGGGGATCGAGAGCAGGATGCCGACGGTGCTCTCGCTGACGCCGTAGGTCTGGATGTAGAAGGCTCCGGCGAAGGTGAGCTCCCCGGTCCAGGCCCCGTAGGCGAGCAGCTCCGAGAGCGTCCAGCGGCGGGCGGAAGCGTCACGCAGGACGGCACCGAGCCCGCGACGCGCGGAGCGGTCGTGAACCGCGCCGGCCCGCCCTTCGCGCGGCAGCATCAGCAGACAGGTCACGAACGCCCCGAGCGAGACGACGGCCGGCACCGCATAGGCGAGCCGCCAGGAGACCGACTCAGTCAAAAAGCCGACGATCGGGTTGCCGATGATCCAGGCGAGCGACTGCATCCCGACGACGTAGCCGATCCCCCAGGCGGCGTCGGACTCCTCGAAGTAGGCGCCCACGCCCGCGAACCCCGCCGAGAGCAGGCAGGCGACCCCGAGGCCGGCCGGGATCTGGGCCGCGAAGAACAGCGGCAGGTTCGGCGAGGCGGCGGTCAGCCCGGCTCCGACGAGCGACGCGGTCGCACCGAAAAGCAGCAGCGGCCGCACCCCGAGGCGGTCGATCAGCCGCGCGATGGCGATCGTCGCGGCGACCGCGGTGAAGGCGAGGACCGCTCTGGCCTGCCCGACCGCGCTGATCGACGTATCGAAGGCGCGTGAGACCTCGACCAGAATCGGCGCGAGCACGACGATGCTCGCTTGACTCGAAGTCGTCGCGAGCGCAAGCGGAACTATGAGGCGGCGATTCGGGCGCATGCGCCCAGGCCTCCTAAACGATCTTTGCGATCTTCTCGCCCGCAGCCACCGAGGCGCCCTCGGTGACGGTGAGCTCCTCGACCTTGCCCGAGCGGTGGGCAGTGATCTCGTTCTCCATCTTCATCGCCTCGATCACACAGATCAGCGCGCCCTCCTCGACTTCGGCACCCTGCTCGACGGCCACCTTCAGGACCGTGCCTTGGAGCGGCGAGGGCAGCTCCTCCGAGCTGGCGGCGCCGCCGCTCGAGCGCTCGCGCCGTTTGGGCGCGCCTCGTCCGCCACCATTGGAGGCCGCCGCGCCGCCACCCGCGAGCACGGCGCCAATGACCTTGACCTCGAACCGTTTGCCCGAAACCTCGACCGAGTAGTCGCGCTCGATCTTCGGCTCCTCTTCTTCGGAGTCGCTGGGCTCGACCTTCGGGAAGGCGAGCTGCTTGAGCCATTTCTTGTCCTCGACCAGATCGCGACAGGTCTCGGCGGCCGCCCACTGATCGCTCGCCAGCAGCGCCTTGTGGAACGGGATCAACGTCTTGAGCTCGGTGATCTCGAACTCGCCGAGCGCGCGCAGCATGCGGGCGGTCGCCTGCTCGCGATCGGCGTCCCAGACGATCAGCTTGGCGACCATCGGGTCATACATCGGGCTGACGACCCCGCCTGGACCGACGCCCGAGTCGATCCGCACACCGGGGCCGGTGGGCTCGGAGTAGGCGCCGATTGAGCCGGGGGCGGGGGCGAAGTTCTTCGAGGCATCCTCAGCGTTGATCCGGCACTCGATCGCGTG
>JACCVG010000027.1 GCA_013698335.1 Thermoleophilaceae bacterium | reverse complement strand
CCACCTCCCGTTCCTGGCGCCGAGCTGCAGCGCCGCGGAAAGTGCGGCGGCGGCCTGGCGGTTCTTCGCCGACTGCCCGATCGCCTGGATCCCGCCGCCGGAGGACTGAGCCTGATCCGCGTCCTGGTAGAGCGCGTTCAGGTTCAGCGCCGTCGCCGACGAGCTGACGCTGTTCGACTGATCCACCGAGCCGCCGGAGCCGTAGCTGCCGACGCCCACGGGCGTGTTGGAGTTGCCACCCGACGAGCAGCCGCACGTGTCGCGCCCGAAGGCCTGGATGGCCAACGAGGCTGCAAGCGCGCCCTGCTCGTTCTTCGACTCCTGCCCGATCGCCTGGATCCCGATCCCGTGGCAACCGCAGTCCTTGCGGCCCCACTGATCCTGCTCGGCATCCTGCTTCGTCAGGTTGAGGTTCAGCGCGGTCGCATTCGACTCGACGCTGTTCGACTGCGAGACGTCCCCGCCGTCGCCGTCGCTCGCCACGGCCACCGGCGAGTTGCTGTTCGAGGCACCGAGCTGGAACGCGCCGGACAGTCCGAGTGCCTCCTGCGCGTTCGACGCCGACTGGCCGATCGCCTGGATCGCGATCCCGCCGCCGACGCCCTGAGCCTGGCTCGCGGACTGGCCGAGCCCGTTCAGGTTCGCGGCGTTCGCCGACGAGTCGACGCTGTTCGACTGCGAGACGTCGCCGCCGTCGCCGTCGCTCGCCACACGGACGGGAGCGTTGTCGTTGCTCGCACCCGCCTGGAGCGCGAACGAGAGGGCTGCGGCACCCTGCTCGCTCTTCGCCTGCTGGCCGATCGCCTGGATGCCTGTCCCGCCGGCGCAGCCACAGCCGCCCGACTGGACCTGCTCGGCACCTTGGCCGGTCAGGTTGACGTTCTGCGCAGTCGCATCCGACGCGACGCTGTTCGACTGCGACACGTCGCCGCCGTCACCGTCGCTCGCGACCCGCACAGGCGAGTTGCTGTTCGAGGCGCCGTACTGCAGCGCCGCCGACAGCCCGATCGCCGTCTGGTTGTTGTCCGCATCCTGGCCGATCGCCTGGATGCCGCCCGAACCGCCCTGGACCTGGCTCGCGCCCTGCCCGAGGCCGTTCAGATTCGCGGCGGTCGCCGACGAGGAGACGTCGTTCGACTGGTCGACCGAGCCGCCGTCGCCCTCGCTGTCCACGCGGACGGGAGCGTTCGAGTTCCCGCCCGTGCCGCAACCGCACTCGTCGCGACCGGGTGCCTGCGCGGCCAGCGAGCCGGCGAGCGCGCCCTGCGTGTTCGACGCATCCTGGCCGATCGCCTGGATGCCGCCCGACGCACAGCGGCAGTCGCCGCCGCGCTGAACCTGGCTCGCACCCTGCTCGAGCCCATTCAGGTTGGCCGCCGTCGCCGACGAGTCGACGTTGTTCGACTGCGTCACCTTGCCGCCGTCGCCGTCGCTCTCGACCCGGACCGGCGCATTGCTGTTCGAGGCGCCGTACTGCAGCGCTGCCGACAGTGCAATCGCGGTCTGGTCGTTCGCTGCTTCCTGGCCGATCGCCTGCGTACCGCCGGAGCCACCCTGCGCCTGCTCGGCACCCTGGCCGGTCAGGTTCAGGTTCGCCGCGGTCGCGGACGAGTCAACGCTGTTCGACTGCGAGACGTCGCCGTCGTCGCCCTTGCTGCCGACGCGGACCGGGGTGTTCGTGTTGCCCGCCCCGGACTGGTACGCCGCCGAGAGGGCGGCAGCCGACTGCGTGCTGTCGGCATCCTGGCCGATCGCCTGGATCCCACCCGAGCCGCAGCGGCAGTCGCCGCCGGCCTGAGCCTGGCTCGCATTCTGCTCGAGCCCGTTCAGGTTCGCGGCGGCCGCCGACGAGTCGACGCTGTTCGACTGCGAGACGCTGCCGCCATCACCCTTGCTGAGCACGCGCACCGGGATGTTGGTGTTGCACGCGCCCTCCTGCTTGGCGACGGACAGAGCGGCCGCCTTCTGGTCCGAGTCCGCATCCTGGCCGATCGCCTGGATGCCGCCGGAGCCGCCCTGCGCCTGCTCGGCGCCCTGGCCGGTCAGGTTCAGGTTCGCTGCGGTGGCAGACGAGTCGACAGTGTTGGACTGGTCAACCGAGCCGTCGTCTCCGGGGCTGAGCACGCGAACGGAGATGTTCGTGTTCTTCGCGCCGGTCTGCTCGGCCGCCGATGCTGCAGCGGCCTCCTGCTCGCTGTCCGCTGACTGTCCGACTGCCTGCGTACCCGAGCCGCCGGCCGACTGGTCGGCGTCCTGGCTCGTCCCGTTCGCATTGGCAGCGGTCGCGTCAGACTCAACGCTGTTCGTCTGCGAGACGGAACCGTCGTCCCCCGGGCTCAAGACCCTCACGGGGATGTTCGTGTTGCTCGCGCCGTCCTGCTTGGCGACGGAGAGCGCCTGCGCGGCCTGGCTCGAGTCAGCCTCCTGACCGATCGCCTGCGTCCCTCCCTTACACCCGCACGAGCCGGCCTGCGTCTGGTCGGCCGACTGACCGGTGAGGTTCGCGTTCCCTGCCGTGGCATTCGAATCAGCGGTGTTCGTCTGCGAGACGTCACCGCTGCTTCCCGGGCTGAGGACGCGGACCGAGATGTTCTGGTTCGCCGGTTGACTCTGCGAGGCGCCCGACAGGGCTCCCGCAGCCTGGCCGCTTGCAGCAGCCTGACCGGCCGCCTGAGCGGCAGGGTCTCCCGGCGGTGCCGCCGCCGCGTAGCCCGCGCTCCCGAGGAGCCCGAGCGTCGCGGCGACAACCGCGAGTATCCGTTTCATCGATCCTTCTCCTTCCAACCTCAGAGGTAGGGCGGCAGACTCCCGCCCGAATCGGAAGCGGAGGAATCGCTAGCCGGGTCGCTCTCGTCTCGAGCTCTCCACCTGCGCCGCGACCGCCGGAGCTTGGCGCGTGACGCGACGCGCGGCATCGGCGAAGGCGAAGGCGAAGGGGATCAGGAGCAGGAGCAGGAAGCCGCCGTCGCCACTGGTCCCGGGCGCGGCACCTCCCAGGCCGAGCGCCGCTACCGGCACTCGTTCCGGTAGCGATGGAAGCGGCGCCGGCGGGGGTGCGAAAGCGCGAGGGGCGTGCGCGCTGTCGGCGGCGGGTTGAGAGGCCGCCCCCGGGAGATCGCGCCTCGGAGGCGACAGCGGCTGCGTCCAGACAGATCCAGTCAAGAGCTCCCGCGCCGTGGGAGAGGGAATCGGCCGCGGCCCCTGCCGGACAGGCCGCTCGGGTCCGGACGTGCCGGCCGGCAGGTTGCCCGAGCCGGTGAGCACGGTGCCGCGCAGCAGGATGGGGCTGCGCAGCAGGTCGGCGAGATCGCCGAGCGCGAGCTCCGGCTCGCCGGCCCCGACGACGTCTCCGGCCCCGAGCTGGAGACCGACAAATGCGACCGCGACGGCCGTCTCGACGGCGCTGAGCGCTGTCGTGATGGGCGCGGCCGTGGCCTCGGGTTGCGCTGAGCTGCCGGTGGGCCCTGGAGGAGCCGTGACCACGGCAGTCGCCGTGGCGATCGCTACAGCGGAGACGACGGAGACCGTGGAGACGGCCAGGTTCGTCTGCACCACCGGTCCGTTGTCACCCGGACTGGCGATGCGGATCGAGACATTGATATTGACAGGTTGATACTGCGCCGCTTCAGCTTGATACTGGCCCGGTGATTGCGTTGTTGTATTCGGAACGCTTGTGGTTCCCTCGCCGCAATTCCAGTTCCAGTTCCAGTTCCAGCTTGTTGGAAACGATCTGCCCGACGGGATCGCTGGGAACGAGACTCCTGATCCGGAATCAGCGCAGCTCCAGGTCCACGTCCAGGTCTCCTCGTCCGGTTGTGGTTGCGTCCCGACGACGGTCTGTCCCGGCCCATCAGGCACGACGGATGCGGGCACAGCAGGCCCCGCCGCGGGCGAGGTGACGATCGGAACGAGCTCGGTCACCGTCGCAGCGGCCTGGCTCGCGTTCGCCTGAGCGACGAGGCCGTCGTCGCCGGGACTCTCGACCCGGACCGACACGTTCAGGTTCACGGGTTGCACCTGGGTCGCAGCGGCCGCGACGGACGGAGGTGCATCGGGAACGACCGGCTGCGCAGGCGGCGTCGCGGTTTGGCTGGTATCAACCGGATCCGGCGTGGTATCAGATGCCTGGGGCTGGTTGCCGGCCGGCTCGACGGGCGGTAGCGGCTGAGGCGTCTCCACGGGCAGCGGCTGCAAGGGCGATTCGGTGGAGGCGACGACCGCATTCGCGGCGGCCACCACCTCTGAGGTGATCGCCGCCGCGTCGGGGAGCGCCGGTGCCTGCGGCAGCACTGGCGTCGTCCCCTCCGCGGCAGCCCCGGGCGGCGCGAACGACGCCACCACGACCAAGGTCGCCGCCACGAGCGCCGCGCGCCGGAACCGTGAACGCGTTCGAACGGTGATCACAGTTGGTAAATACCCCACTTCTTTCGCAATGATCCTTTTTTCTTTTTTCGATTGGATAAGAGATCCAGTTCAGGTTGTTTCGTTTTGAATTCATCATCCGATAGGTTATGCTCGACCTCTGTGATCGATGTGATGTTGACGAGGACGCCGACCGAGACCGACCGACTTCTGCAGGCCTGGTGCGAGGAGCGTGACGCCGACGCTCGTGCTCGCTTGATCGAGCAGCACCTGCCTCTCGTCCGGACGCTCGCGCGGCGGTTCTCGCACCGGAGCGAGCAGCTCGACGACCTCGCCCAGGTGGGGGCGCTCGGCCTGATCAAGGC
>JACCVG010000022.1 GCA_013698335.1 Thermoleophilaceae bacterium | reverse complement strand
GCCCAGCACGCCGCCCATCGCCGCGAGAGCGCCCAGAGCGTTGGCGTAACCGAGCGGGAAGTTGAGTCGGTAAGTAAGGTCGAGCTCGCCTTCGACGACCCCGAAGATGGCCGGATCGACCCTGCTGATTAGAGCGGCGACGATCACGACCCCGATCCCGATCAGGACCAACGATGCCATTGGGCGAACGAGCCTCCCCGACCCGGCGGCGAGCAATCCGAGCGCGAAGATCGCGAGGTAGAGGATCACGCGCTGCATGTCGGCGACCGCGGTGTCGGGGACCGGTGACCACCACGCGGAGATCCCGGTCCACGCGGCCAGCGCAGCGAGGCCGGCGGCAGCGAACAGCGCTTGCCGCGATAGGCGGTAATGGGGCGGCTTCAGGACGAGCAGGACGGCGAGCACGACCAAAGCCAGCGCGCCCGAACGGGCAAAGGCGGACGGGAAGTAACCTCCGGCGTCGAATGCCAGCGCGACCAGCAGTACGACTGCGGCCAAACCCGCCACCACCGACGGCCAGCTGCGCAGCATGAGCTCGCCCGCTCGCGACAGTCGGCGTGATTCCGCCCGGACCGCGGTGCGCACCCGCCTGCTCGCCCTACTCATCGTGGTCCCCTGCGTGATCGGCGCGCTGTACCTCGGCAAGAGTGCCGCCGAGTCGGAGATCCTCGACCGGCGCCAGCCCCCGCCGGGGATCGGCGATCGCCAGTTCGTCCCCGGACCCGATCCCGCCCCACCAAACGTCGTCCGTGCTCGCCTGCTCCGCGCTTACGCTCTGCGAGACATCGGCCGGGATCACGACGCCGCCCGTGCCTTCGAGCTCGCGGCGCGACGCGAGCCGCGCAACTGGGTGATTCAACGTGACCTCGCCCTCGCGCTCGCCCGCAGCGGCGACGTCGAGGGGGCGAGCGCGGCCTTGCGACGGGCGCTGACGCTCAACCCGCGGCTCCCGATCCCGAGAGGGTTTTCCTTCTAGAGGGGCGGCGCGAGCGCCGCCGACGCAGCCCGTTGGCGATCAGTCCCGCGGCGACGGCGAGCAGGGCTACAACCACCAGCGTCGCTCCACCGGTGCCGCCAAAGGGCAACCCGGCCCGCTCAGCGTCCGGAGTGTCGGCGACCGGGCCGAGTCCGATTCCGTCGTCATCATCGCCGCCATCCACGAGGTCCTCGCCGGTCCCGCCGAGCAGTTGGTCGCGCCCGCCCTCTCCGAGCACCCGATCGCCTCCCGCTCCGCCGAGAGCGAGATCCTCGCCGGGCCCCGCGCACAAAAGATCGTCGCCGGCGGTGCCCTCGATCGTGTCGTTCCCGGCTCCAGCGTCGATCACGTCGGCTTCGTCAGTGCCGATCAGGACCTCTCCTGCCGCGGTGCCCTCGATCGTCACGTCCTCGTCACAGCGCTGCCTGGCCTGCTCCGCCGATCGCTCACACTCGGCGACGGTCCCGGCCTCGTCGCTCCCGCAACGATCGATTCCCGGCCCGCCAAAGAGGTCGTCGGTGCCGTCGCCCCCGAGCACCGTGTCGTCGTCCGCATCGCCACAGACTCCCGGTCGGATGATCGGGTTGGGAACGCGCCGCGGCGCGAAGCACGGGCCGACCTCCAACGACGGCAGCGCGCCGCGTCCGTCGAAGTCGGTCGGCAACAGGGCGACACGGCCGGCCAACCGCGCGTCGAACTTCAACGCGGAAGAGTCTCGCGGCTCCCGTTCGACGCCCCGTTTCGGAGCAGAAGCGCCGCACCCCGGCAGCAACAGGGCAGCCAGCGTGGCGCTGACCAAGGGTTGGCTGATTGCGGCGCGCATCGGGGCCAGCGATCGTAGCTGAGCGGTTTCGGGCACCAGCTGGCTGGACGGCCAGACGCCGCTATCATCGCGACACGCGCAACCGCGTTTGCGAGAGGGAGCATGGAGCCGAATCTGGACACGAGCAGGGAAGCCGCTGTGGGCGTCGGCCATGAGGCCTCTACACCGCATCCACGGTCATTACCAATAGCAGCGGGCCCGACAGCCCGCGAAGAGGTCGACATGGCGATCGGCCTCTACTCGCGGCCGGAGCGGCCCGAGCGCGCTTCCGCGGCGATCATCCGCGACTCTCGTCGGCGCCGATCACTGGCCATTGGAGATCTGATCGCCCTGCTCCTTGCCTACGGCGCCACAGAGTGGCTCTCGCCGGGCGACCTCTTCACGGGCAGCGGCCGCCTGCTCGCCCTCGCCGTTCCGGTCTGGCTCCTGCTCAACAAGCTCGCCGGCCTCTACGACCGCGACGCGAATCTGATCCACAAGTCGACGCTCGACGAGATACCCCGGCTGCTGAACACGAGCATCATTACCGGCTTCGTCCTATACGTCATCGCTCCTAATGTCAGTTCCGGCGCCCTGCCTCGCTCCGGCTTGCTCGGGCTGATCGTCGGCCTCGCGCTGATCGCCCCCCTGATGCGGGTCCTCGCCCGCGGTCTGACCGCTCGCCGCTCGGACCTTGAGCGCTGCCTGATCGTCGGATCCGGGCCGCTCGCCGACCTGCTCGCGCGCAAGATCGTCAGCGACCACGGCCACGGGCTCGTACTGGTCGGGGTCGGAGACGTCGACGGGCCAGCCATCGAGCTGTTGACCGAGGTGCGCTTCTTTCGGATCGCCGACCCGCACGACTTCGCCCGGATCTGCCGCGACGAGGAGGTCGAGCGCGTGATCATCGCCTCTTCCGGTCTGTCGGTCGACGGCACGATCGGGCTCGTTGAGGAGTCACGCCAGCTGGGGCTGAAGGTCAACGTCGCGCCGCCTCTGTTCGAGGTGATCGGCCACTCGGTCGCGATCGACCAGCTCGGCGGGACCGCGCTGCTCGGCCTTCCGAGCGTCCGGCGCACGCGCTCCTCGCTGGCGCTGAAGCGCTCCATGGACATCATCGGAGCCGCGGGGGGCCTCGCGGTGCTCTCCCCCTTTCTGCTGATTGTCGGGCTGTTCGTGAAGCTCAGCTCGCCTGGCCCGGTGCTGTTCCGCTCGCCAAGGATCGGCAGCCACGGCGGCTTTCAGATGCTCAAGTTCCGGACGATGATCGACGGCGCCGAGGCGCTGAAGGAGACGCTCGACCACCTCAACGAGGCGACCGGGCCGATGTTCAAGATCGCCGAAGATCCCCGGATCACCCGCTGGGGAAGGCTCCTGCGCCGGACGAGCGTCGACGAGCTGCCACAGCTCTGGAACGTGCTGTCCGGCGAGATGAGCCTCGTCGGCCCACGACCGCTCGTCCCCGAGGAGGACGGGTACATCATCGGCCGCCACCGCGCCCGCCTCGATCTGACCCCGGGGCTGACCGGGCCGTGGCAGGTGCTCGGGCGTACCTCCGTTCCGTTCGAGGAGATGGTCATGCTCGATTACCTGTACGTCACCGAGTGGTCGCTCTGGAACGACATGAAGCTGCTGCTCCGAACGCTGCCGGTCGTGCTGTACCGACGCGGTCTCTGACCGCGTGTCTAGAGTGCCCGGCGTGAGCGTCCCCGCCGTCGATCCGTCGATCTTCAAGGCCTACGACGTCCGCGGGCTGTATGGCGAGCAGATCGACGAGCCGATCGCCTACCGGATCGGCCGCGCGTTCATCGAGGTGCTGGCCGAGCTGGAGGGCAAACCCGTCGAAGCGCTCCGCGTCGCCCTCGGCCGCGACATGCGGCTACCCGCCGAGGCCCTTTCGAGCGCCTACGCCGAGGGGATGCTCGACGCCGGCGCCGACGTCGTCGCGCTCGGGATGGTCGGAACCGAGATGCTCTACTGCGCAGTCGCGACGGAGGGCTTGGACGGGGGCCTGATGTGCACCGCCTCGCACAACCCGAAGGCCTACACGGGCGCGAAGCTCGTCCGCGGCGGTGCGCTGGCGCTCTCCGGCGACAGCGGCATCAAAGAGCTCGCGGAGCTGATCTCGCGCGGCGAGCCCGGCCTTCCCAGCGCCGCTCGAGGCCAGCTCACGGAGCTCGACATCGCTCCGGCTTTCCGTGCCGCCGCCGGAGGCTTCATCGACCCCGGGCTCATCGGAGCGGCCAAGGTCGTCCTCGACGGCGGGAACGGAATGGCCGGCGAGATGGTCGGTCCCCTCCTGGACCGGTTGCCGCTCGACCAGACCGCGACCTACTGGACGCCCGACGGCGAGTTCCCCGGCCACGAGCCGAACCCACTGTTAGCCGAGAACCGTCGGGAGCTCACCAAGCGGGTGCTTTCGGAGGGCGCCGAGCTGGGCATCGCCTGGGACGGGGATGCCGACCGCTGCTTCTTCGTCGACGACACCGGCCGGTTCGTCGACGGGGACTTCCTGACGGCGTTGCTCGCCGAGGCGATCCTCGCCAAGAACCCTGGCGAGCAGATCCTCTACGACGTCCGGGCGAGCCGCGCCGTCGCCGAGACGGTGTCGCGCGCCGGCGGGACCTCCGCGGAGAACCGAGTCGGGCACGCCTTCTTCAAGACTCGGATGCACGCAGAGGGGGCGATCTTCGGCGGCGAGGTATCGGGCCACTACTACTTCCGCGACTTCTACTGCGCCGACTCCGGGACGATCCCGGCGTTGCTTGTGCTCGAACTGATCTCGGTCAAGGAACAGCGGCTGAGCGAGCTCCTCGCCCCCTACCGGGACGTCTACTTCATCTCGGGCGAGATCAACTCCGAAGTCGCGGACCCGCTGGCGAAAATGGCCGAGCTCGCCGAGCGCTTCTCCGACGGAGAGCTGAGCCGGCTCGACGGAATCTCGATCAACTACCCCGACTGGCACTTCAACGTCAGGCCCTCGAATACCGAGCCGCTCCTGCGACTCAACCTCGAGTCGCTGATCTCCGAGGACGACATGGCCGCCAAGCGCGACCTGGTCCTCGAGCTGATCCGATCCTGATCCGGATGGCGGCTTCACCCCGCTATAGCGGGGTCAAATCGCCAATCGGCTGAATCAGCCGAGGCTGTCGGCCAGCGCCTCGAGCACACGATCCCGCTGGCCGGCCGTCATGTGCGGGAACAGCGGCAGCGTCAGGACCCGCTCCTGGATTGCTTCGGTTACGGCGACGTCCGCGCGAGCGCCGCGATAGGCGGAGAACAGATGCGTCGGCGGGTAGTGAACGCTGGTCTGAACGCCCGCTGCCCGCATCCGCTCCCGCACCTCCTCGCGATCGATCCCCTCCCCGAGCAGACAGACCGCGAGATGGTTCGCGCTGCGGCCCTCCCGCCGGCGGGCGAACGGCATCGTCACACCATCGATCGGGCCGATCCCGGCGCGCAGGGCCTCAAGGTGCTCTGCGCGGGCGGCGTTCCAGCCGTCGAGCTCGTCGAGCAGCACCGTCCCGATCGCCGCGCGCGCCTCGTCGAGGCGCATGTTGTGGCCCGGCCGTAGGACGTCGTAGGAGCTCGCGTGGCCGGTGTGGCGCTGCCAGGTGACGGTCGTCATGCCGTGCGAGCGGAGCAGCCGAACCATCTCGGCGAGCTCGTCGCTCGCGGTCACGAGCATGCCGCCTTCGCCGAGCGGGAGGTTCTTGTTGGCGAAGAAGCTGAAGCAGCCGGCCTCACCCCACGTGCCGCACTCGCCCGGGGGCGCTGAGGCGCCGATCGCGTGCGCGGCATCCTCGATCAGCGCCACCCCGCGCGAAGCCGCCAGATCGACGAGCTCCGGCGCACACGGCACGCCCCCGTAGTGCATCGCTATCACTGCCGTCGTCTGCGGCGTGATCGACCGCTCGACCGAATCGATCGACAGGGTCAGATCGTCCTCGGAGATGACGTCGCAGAAGACCGGCTCGGCACCGAGCTCGCGCGTGACGTTGGCGCCGGCCACGAACGACAGCGACGGCATCACGACCTCGTCGCCCGGACCCACGCCAGCGCCGGCAAGCGCGAGCTTCAGCGCCGCGGTCCCACTCGAGCAGGCAAAGGCAAACGGCGACCCGGTCCGCTCGGCGACGGCGTGCTCGAACTCCTCGACCCGCGGGCCCATCGAGAGCCAACCGCCCTCGAGCACCTCGGTCGCAGCGCTAACGGCGGCCGGCGGCAGGCGGACATCGGCCAGCGGCACGGACCATCGCGGGACCGAAGCCGGCTCCTCGCCGCCCGGCGCGCTCACACCGCGTAGACGTCGGGGCGGTAGCGCTCGAGGTTGCGGCCGATCCACTCCGCGGTCTGCTCGAGGCCCTGGCGCAGTGTCGTCTGCGGGGTCCACCCGAAGCTCTCCCTGGCAAGCGAGGCATCAGCGATCAGTAGCGCTACCTCGCTCGCGGCCGGCCGTACCCGGGCCTCGTCGAGCCGGACCTCGAGCTCGCGTCCGAGCAGCTCGCCCGCGAGGTCGACTACGTCGCCGATCGTGACGCCGACACCTGTGCCGAGCTGGACGACGCTCCCGGCGGCCTCCTCCCAGGCGGCGAAGCCCAAGATGCCCGCGACGGTATCGCCGACGAACAGGAAGTCGCGGACGGGATGGAGCGATCCGAGCGAGAGCGGGAGGCCGGCGAGGCCCTGGGCGAGGATCGTCGGGATGACAGCGCGGGCCGACTGCCGCGGGCCGAAGGTGTTGAACGGCCGCAGGACGCCGACCGGCAGGCCGAAGGAGCGGTGATAGCTGAGCGCCAGCTGGTCGGCGGCGATCTTCGACGCCGCGTAAGGCGACTGGGCGTTGAGCGGGTCGCCCTCGGTGATCAGGTCGCCGCGCGGTGTCCCGTAGACCTCGCTCGTGGAGAGCGAGACGACGCGCTCGCATCCGGCGGACAGCGCCGCCGCGAGCACGTTCTGGGTGCCGACCACGTTGGTCGCCACGACGTCCCGCGGACCCACGTACGAGTAGGGGATCGCGATCAGCGCACCTAGATGAAGCACCGTGTCGACTCCCGAGACCAACCTGTCCAGTGCCTGTGAGTCGCGCAGATCGCCGAAGACCAGCTCGACCGCAGAGACGTCGCTCTCCCAAGCGAGCGCCCCGATATCGCCGCGCGAGTTGTAGCGCAGCAGAGCACGCACGTCGGCGCCCTCGGCGACCAATCGATCGACGACGTGGCTGCCGATGAAGCCGCCCGCGCCTGTGACCGCGACCTTGCGGCTGTTCCAGTGCTCTGCCATCGGCGGGCATTCTACGTCTGGGCCCAGCTGCCCCCGCGGGACAGGGGCGGCCAGCCTTGGCGATACCCTGTCGAATGATGATTCGGCAAGCCTCTCGGAGTGCCTGCACCACGTGAAAGCGATCGTCTTCGCCGGAGGACAGGGCGCCCGCCTGCTCCCCTACACGAACGTGCTCCCCAAGCCGATGCTGCCGGTGGGCAAGCAGCCGATTCTCGAGGTCATCATCCGCCAGCTCAGCCACTGCGGGATCCGCGAGATCGTCCTCGCAACCGGGCACCTCTCCTGGGTGATCGAGACCTACTTCCAGGACGGCGCCAAGTACGGCGTCGAGATCAGCTACTTCCGCGAGGACGAGCCCCTCGGGACGGTCGGCGCGCTGGCCGAGATCGCCGCGTTCGAGGAGACGTTCATCATGATGAACGGCGACGTCCTGACCGATCAAGCACTCTATCCCAACCTGCTCGACGCCCACCGCGATTCGGGTGCCGCGCTGACGATCGCCAGCTCGCTGCAGCAGATCGACATCGACTACGGAGTTCTCAACCTGAGCGAGCAGCTCGGGACCGCTCGCCGCATGGATCGGATCGACGAGAAGCCCCGCTACTCCTGGCCGGTCAGCATGGGCGTCTACGCGGTGCAGCCAGGCGTCCAGGCGATCGTCGAGCGCGGGACGCGCACCGACTTCCCCGACCTGATCACCCGGTTGATCGCCGACGGCCAGACGGTCGCGGCCTACGAGCACCCCGGCTACTGGATGGACATCGGGCGCCTCCACAACCTCGAGGAGGCCGTGCAGGACTTCGAGGGCGCCGCCGACACGTTCGTGACCGATACCGCCACGCATCCCGCGGTCGGCGGCCCCGGTTGATGGACGGCCAGGTGGCCGCCACGCGATCGGACATCGACGCCATGCGCGCCTTCGACCTCGGACTGACCCTGCTCGCGCTGCCTTTCGCGCTGCTCGCCGGCACGGTCGTCGCCATCCTGATCTTCGTCGACTCCCCCGGCCCGATCTTCTATCGCGCCCGGCGGATCGGGCGCAACGGGAAGCCGTTCCACATGCTCAAGTTCCGCAAGATGCGACGCGACGCGGCCGGCCCGTCTCTGACCAGGCACCAGGACGAGCGGCTGACCCCCCTCGGGCACTTCCTGGTCGCCTCCAAGCTCGATGAGCTGCCACAGCTCCTGAACGTCCTGCGCGGTGACATGAGTCTGGTCGGCCCGCGGCCCGAGGTAGAGGAGTTCGTTCAGATGTTCCCCGAGCAGTACGACACGATCCTGTCGGTCACCCCCGGGATCACCGGCCCCGCCCAGATCGAGTACGTCGAGGAGGGTCGGCTGCTGGCCGACGCGGGCGCCCACGGCTCCTCCGAGCTCTACGCCCGCGAGATCCTGCCGCGCAAGATCGAGGTCGACCTCACCTACATTCGCTCACGGACGCTGCGCGGCGACCTTGCGATCCTCATCCACACCGGGTCGCTGCCACTGCGCAAGCTCGCTCTTCGAGTCGGCCGGGTGCTGCTGCACGCCGGTCCGCGGCGGATCGCCCTCGCGGCGCTCGGGCTGGCGGGCGGGATCGTCCTCGTCGGGTCGTACCTGATCCAGTCCGGGCCGCTGCCCTAGCTGCTTAGGCCTGTTCCTGATCACGCGGCCGCGAGGCGTGGGCAGCTCGCGTGCCCACCAGACCGCCCGTGACCGCGAGCGCCGCGAGACCGACGATCAGGATCGCCAGGGCAATCCCCGAGCGTTCACCGCCCTCGGGCGAGGCGCCCTCTCCGCGCTGCACCAACTCGGCCTGTGTGCCGGGCACGAGAGCAGAGGATCCGACTCCCAGTTCCGAACGGCTCGCCTGGCCGCTGCGGCCGCCGGGGGCCGCGTCGCGGCGCGCGCGATCGAGGGGAATGCCGTAGACGGCCTCCGATGGACTGCCCGGTCGAGGATCGGTGGGCGGACCCGTGGCCGGCGCCTCACCGGCCCCGATCGCGAGCCCGAGCAAGGCCGCCACGACGACGATCAGCGACCTCGGTCTCATCGCGACGATGGTATCCGTCATATCCTCGCTCGGTTCTGCGAGTCCTCTTCCTGACCCACTACTACCCGCCCGAGGTCGGCGCGCCCCAGGCGCGCATCGCCGCTCTCGCGCACGGGCTCCGCGCCAGGGGTGCGGGGGTGACCGTTCACACCGGCTTCCCCCACTACCCCGATGGCGAGATCCGCGCGCCCTACCGCAACCGCCCGTACGAGATCGAGCACGACGGTGATCTGCGGATCATCCGGACGGCCGTCTATCCGGTCGCCAATCGCGGGTTCGCCAAGCGGATCGCCAACCACCTGTCGTTCTGCGCCTCGGCGCTGGCCGGAGTCGGGCTGAGCGGCAAGCAGGACGTTGTGATCGTCGAATCGCCGCCGCTGTTCACGGCAGCTGCCGGAATCGCCGTCGCCGCGATCAAACGCGCGCCGCTGGTGGTCAACGTCGCGGACCGCTGGCCCGCCTCGGCCGTCGAGCTGGGTGCCCTGACGAACCCCCGGGCGATCGCACTTGCCGAATCGCTCGAGCGGTTGATCTATCGCCGCAGCGCCGCCATCACGGTCCCCACTGACGGCCTCCTTCGCGGACTCGACGCGCTTCCGTCCGCAAACGGACGGGTCCACCGGCTCGGGCCGTCGGTCGACGTCGAGCTGTTCGATCCCGAGCCGCCGCGGCCGAGCGGGCCGCTGCGGGTGCTCTACGCCGGCACGATCGGGATGGCGCAGGGTCTCGACACGCTGGTCGAGGCCGCGCGGCTCGCCGGCCCCCAACAGGTCGCGCTGACAATCGCGGGAGACGGTCACGACGCCCCGGCGCTGGCAGCGCGGATCAAGCGCGACCGGCTCGATCACGTGCAGATGCTCGGGAGCGTCGCCCACGCGAAGATTCCCGCGCTGTACGCCGAGACCGACGTCGCCGTCGTGCTCCTGCGTGACCGACCGATCTTCGAAGGCGCGCTGCCGACCAAGCTGCTCGAGGCGATGGCCGCCGGGCGCGCGATCGCGCTCTCGGCGCACGGCGAATCCGCGGACCTCGTGCACGAGGTCGGTGCAGGGCTAGCCGCTCCGCCCGAGGATCCTGCCGCGCTCGCTGCGGTCTTCGCGCGTCTTCGCGAGGACCCGGCGAGCGTCGCCAAGTTCGGCCGGGCCGGACGCGCGGCAACGCTCGCCCGGTTCAGCCGAGCGCTGGTCACCGAGCAGTGGCAGGAGCTGCTCGACGATCTCGTCGCTCGGCGGTAGGTATCGGTCCGCCGGGCCCGCCGCGCAGCTCGTCGGCGAGCAGCGCCCCGAAGGCAACCCCTGTGGTGAGGCTGCGCCGCGCCTGCTTGGCCTCGCGGCTGCGCGTCTTCTGAACCAGTCGTCGGAGGCCTACGTCGCGGGGGTTGCGCTCGAATGCCTCGCGGTAGCGCGCGTGCGCCGCCCGCTTGTTCTGTGAACGTCGCTCGAGGTCGCCGATCAGCGCCTTGACGACAAAGCTCCCACCCGATCGCTCGAGGGTCTCGCGCAGCACCGTGCGCGCTTCCCCCACCCGACCGAGGCGCTCCAGCGCTCCCGCCTCCAGGTAGCGCGGGATCGGGGCCCAAGGGGTGAGTGTCGCCGCCGCCCGGGCTTCTGTAAGCGCTTGATCCGGCGCGCTGCGCGCCGCTGCGCGTGCCTCGCCGACGTGGAAGTCGGCGATCACGGTGACCGTGACGAGCAGCGTGGCGGCCATCAGGCCCGCTGCGGCGATCCCGCGCAGCAGGAATCGCACGCGCGGCCGCACGGTACGGGTTCGGAC